>JAUXBO010000298.1 GCA_030619345.1 Candidatus Zixiibacteriota bacterium
ACAGTCAGAAGAGATTCGGGGGATGAAACCGTGAAGTGAAGGAGGTTACTCGGGGAATGGCAACAAAACGGCGAAACGAAACCAGCTGCATAAAGTGCGGACGGATACAGATCGGAGAAGATGCTGATGATAACGGCAATCGGAACATCGATGACTTTTGGTGTTCGGGCGGCGACGAATGCTCCAACCCGGACAAAGACACGGAGTTCGACGGAAGGGAACATCGTCACTTCAAGTGTCGGTGCGGTTTTGAATGGTTAGAACCCTGTCTTGATGCAGGGAAAGCGCGAAAATCAGAGAAGTAAAACCCATACTTGGAGGACAGCGACATGGAAGTCAGGATGAATAGATGAAAATGCCGGATTCAATAATCCTCGAAGGAGATCAGATCGGGAGGCGATACCTGTCATATATCAACGGTCAGCGATTCTTGATGGTTCGGGCGGAGTTCCGCATTATGGCGGTGCTGGCTATTGGAGTTCTGTCTGGTCAGGAGTGGGTGAACCGCGATGTAATCTATAAGCCGGAAAACCTTGTTCGTAAATACCTATACCGGATCAGGATGCAAGTTCACACTACAATCCCCACTTTGGATAGGTGGCCGGTCTTCGAATATGACCTGATTGGAAAGTACCGAATGCTCGCACTCAAAGAGTCAATTGTAATGAATCGCAGAAATCTAAGGCAATTGGGTTATGCCGACCTGGTTGAATGTCTGGAACTGATAGATAATGGAACTCAGGAAAGCTCGAAAGAGACCGGCGGTCCTCGCCCGGACCCGCCCCAGAAACAATAATCCCAATGTAAGCTTGCGAAAGGTGGTGATGCCTATGATTGTTTGAACGTCTTTTTCCAACGAAGAAACATTTTAATATACTAATCAATTTCGACCCGGCCTGCTATATGGTTTCTCCAGTAGGTCGGGTTTTTATACTTTCGATCAATTCACTTCGCTTCATCAAATGTAGGTGTCCCTTAAAAACGCCTTTTGTGGAAATCGTCGTCGTCGCAACTCCCGACAATGTCAAGACTTAGGACTTTGCATTTCTTAAGGTGTCACTTAATCAAGTGACACCCCTGTTTTTCGTTTACAAGACTCAAAAGGCCGGATGATTATGAAGCATAAGATGCTCAGAGGAAGATCATGGCCGAACAAAACAAACTGCGGTTCATACCCGACTGCGACATTGCGACACTCAAACCATACGTCCATAACCCGCGCGATAACGATAAAGCCGTCTACGCTGTAGCCAAATCAATCGAGTCTTTTGGCTTCATATCGCCCATCATCGTCAATGAGAAAATGCAGATATGCTGTGGTCACACACGACTCAAGGCTGCTACACAGAACGGGTTAGACCGTGTACCAGTGATCGTGGTTTCTAATTTGGTCGCTGACAAATTTGCAGCTTACAACATTGCTGATAACCAGACCGCGCAGATAGCCGATTGGAACGAACAGCTACTGGCTGAGGTCATCGCCGAACTTCAGTCAACAGAGATTGATCTGGAGGCGCTCGGATTCAGCGACTCGGAGCTGCAGACGTTAATCGAATTAGCTGGCAAACCTGCCGGCAACACAGATCCGGACGAATGCCCACCACTGCCCACTAAGCCCGAGACCCGCCCTGGCGATCTTTACATCCTGTGCGACCACCGGCTACTCTGTGGGGATGCGACAAGCGCAAGTGATGTCGGTGTGTTGATCGATATAGACACCGAGCCATTGATCATGGTAACCGACCCTCCCTACGGAGTCGAGTATGATCCCGGCTGGCGCACCAGAGTCAAAGGTAAAGTTGGCGGCGTAAGGAGGCAGGGAAAGGTCCAGAACGACAATATAGCCGACTGGCTAAAAGCGTACGAGCTCTTCCCGGGAAACATTGCCTATGTTTGGCATGCGGCGAAATTCGGAGCCATAGTCGCTGCTGGATTAGAAGCGGTCGGTCTCAGCATTCATCAGCAGATTATCTGGAACAAACAGCACTTTATCATAAGCCGCTCACACTATCACTGGAAGCATGAACCGTGCTGGTACGCCGTTAGAAAGGGAAAGACAGCGAACTGGTCCGGTGGTCGTAAGCAGAGCACGGTCTGGGACATCGCCAACCACTGTGCGTTTGGAGGCCAAACTGAAGATTGTGACAGCGACCACGGAACCCAGAAACCGGTTGAATGTATGGCCCGGCCTATCCGTAATCACGGCGGTCCGAAGGACGCGGTTTACGATCCGTTTGTCGGATCCGGAACAACGATAATTGCCGCGGAGATTCTCGGCCGTCGTTGCTTTGCCATGGATATCGATCCGGTCTACTGTGATGTCGCAGTCGAGCGATGGGAGAAATTCACTGGTAGGGAAGCAGAGATCGTACGGTCGGTGGCTTAGGAGAGAGCTCCATGCCAGCCAAGAAAGGAAAGGCCAAGCCGAAGAGGCAAACCAAGAATGTTAGTGGTGATGAAGCAGAACAGATGTTCCAGCTCTGGATTCAGATCCGGAACATCGGCAAAGGCGGCGGTTTCAAAGGCGTTGCGGCTGAGTTCGGAAGATCCCGGTCAACTGTCATTCGAGTGTCCAAGCGGCATCGATGGGAGGAACGCCATCAGGAGATACAACGTCGACTTCACATTGAGACTGACAAGAAAATCGAGACCGCACAGGTCAAAAACCTCAACAGCATCAGGGCGCTGCGATCCAAACTTCTACTTGAACTCTTGCAGAGCAACAACACGACCGGCGGCAAGATCGTCGATGTTGTCCGCCTCATCAATCTCGAAGGGGAGATTATCGGGAAGCTCCCGGA
>JAUXBO010000065.1 GCA_030619345.1 Candidatus Zixiibacteriota bacterium
TCGACAGAGGGTTTTGACATTTCTTGATTATTCGTATTTGGTGCGATGTCGAAACCCACAAGTCGGTCTCGACTAACTAATAATATGCAAAACGAACCCAATTTGTTCGTTGGCAGACGGGAGTTCGCCATCCATAGACGATTTTTTGTTTTTGTAGCGGGCGAAATTCCCTATCTTGCGACCGATGGAAACCAGTAACTCATTTTGGGACATAACTATCCACTACTTGGCGCCAGTCGGCGCCGTGGTTCTATTGGGACTTTTGGGTGGCAAACTGGCCCGCATGGGAAGACTCCCAAAGGTCACCGGTTATCTTCTTACCGGGCTGGTGATTGGTCCCTCGGGATTGAGGCTCATTTCTTCGGAACTGGTCCAGAGCCTGTCGATTGTCAATGACATTGCCCTTGGCTTGATTATGTTCGCCATCGGTGGGGTTTTTGAAATCCATCACATCAGGTCAGTTGGCAACAAAGCTCTGTGGCTAACTCTGGGACAATCTGTCGGGGCCGTTCTATTCATAACGGTGGCTTTGTACATTGCCGGTATCGGGCTTTATCCCGCTATTCTACTCGGAACTCTCGGCATCGCTACGGCACCAGCTGCGACACTTCTTGTCATCCGCGAATTTGAAGCGCGCGGGGATTTCACTGATTCACTAATCACCGTTGTTGCCACCTCGAATATTGTCTGTATTCTCGCTTTCCAACTGGTTTTCTCTCTTGGTGAACTTGGCGGCGAGGTCAGCATCTGGCAGGCCATACTCAGCCCCCTCTACGAGGTGGGCGGCTCGCTGGTAATCGGCGGGGCAGTCGGATATCTGGTCTCAAGGTGGGAGCCAAGAGTCGATGACCAGGCGGAACTTCTGATGATAATTCTCGCCGGGGTCATGCTCACCACCGGTCTTGCCTTTACCCTGAACCTGCAACCCCTGTTTGCTACCCTGATAATGGGCGCTGTGACCACTAATCTCTCCTTGATGCATCGCCTTGTTTATATAGAACTCAGACAGGTCGAACAGCCGTTGTTCATTGCATTCTTTGTACTCGCCGGGGCGTCACTTCATCTGGACCTTCTTCCCGGACTGGGAATGGCCGGGTTCGCCTATCTGGTGGCCAGAGTGGCGGGCAAAATCACCGGCGTATATCTGGTCAGTAAGTGGAAGAATCTCTCGCACCATTGCCGCAACTATCTCGGTTTGGGCATGATGGTTCAGGCCGGGGTCGCTATCGGCTTGATAGATCTGGTCAATCGCTCAGACCCGGAGACCGGGGCCATTGTAACTCCGATTGTTCTGGCCACTGTATTAATATACGAGACTGTGGGACCACCGGTGATTCGATATATCCTTTACAAGGCCAAGGAGATACCGGAATAAATAAAGATCGCCCGAGGGGAGGACGACCTTTAAAAAAGACAAGTAAAAGTAAGCGGGCGTTAATTTTTGCTCTTATCGAGCCAATCTTGAAGAAATTCTTTGACTGATCTGGACCCGGCTGCATCAGGGTACGAGGCCACTTCCAACGGCATGAATTCTGTTCTGGGAGCGTCCACACGATTCTCAAGATGTCCCTTGACCAACTCAGTCACTCTCTTGACCACAATTTCCGCTCCCTGCCGAGACGTCTCGGGAAGCAACAAACCGATCAGCTGGTCTCGAATTTTCTCGACAAAGTCAACCGTACGGATATTGAGTTTGATCATATCCGTTATTCGATCGAGTTCCTTTTGGGCTCTGGAATTGTCATTCTGATTTATAATCGAGAGATCAAATACTGTCAGTGACAAAAATATAGAATAACGCTCCGCTCTCTGTAGTTCCGTCTGAACACGTGAGACAAAAGGATTAGCCGAGATGGGGGCCGGAGAAGTTTCCATGACTGACAATGCGCCTCTTAAGATTGCTAGTTTAACTCAACCGTAAGACAGCAATAATCGTTCCCAAATTAGCTTAACCGGATGGATTGCGAACTAATTTCCGGTACGCTTAAGCAGTCTGTACTGTTATTGACGTAACTTGTTACCACCAATGATTCTTAACATCTGTGGATAACCGTACCGAGGATGTGGATATCCAAGATCAATAACTGAACTATGCAGCCGATTGCTCATTAATTGCACAGCAGTTATGTTGTCATAGCTTGGATTCAGATGTAAGAAAAAATTGCGGAATCACTCAATGGAGTTGAGCTTGTAATCTTTGATCTTATATAAAAGAGACCGGTAGCTGATTTCAAGAAGTTCTGCCGCCCGTCTCCGATTCCAGTTCGTTTTGTGAAGAACTTCACCGATAAGACTCTTTTCTTCCCTTGCAACAATGCTTCCAATCTTCTCTTTGAGAGAATAGCTGTCCGAGACCGCACCGGATTCGGACGATTCAACCCGTTGGCTCTTCGCGCTAACAGTGGGAATTGCCAGTGAGCCACTACCTGAGCGAATAAGATCGACAATAATCGATTCCTCGCCGCGGACAACCACCTGCTTTATCATATTTTCAAGCTGCCTGACATTTCCCGGCCATGCAAATCTGGTTAGCAGATCTGTTACATCGGCTGAGAAACTGCCGAATTCTCTATCATACTGCTCATTGTACTTTTCCACAAAGTGACTGACAAGCAGTGGAATGTCGCCATCGCGCTCCCTTAGTGGGGGCAGGAAAAGAGTTATCTCGTTCAGGCGGTAGAAGAGATCATCCCGGAATACCTTTTCACTAATGGCCTCTTCGAGATTACGGTTGGTCGCACAAATAATCCGTACATCCACTTTAATATTGTGAATCCCACCGACTCTTACAAACTCCTGTTGCTCCAAAACTTGCAGCAGCTTGGACTGTAGTTCCAGTGGCATATCCCCGATTTCGTCCAGAAACATGGTCCCCTTATCGGCTATCTCAAACCGCCCCTGCTTGGTCTTGTGAGCGCCGGTAAACGCTCCCTTTTCATATCCAAAAAGCTCAGCCTCAAGCAGGTCGCGCGGGATAGCCGCACAGTTTACTTTGACAAACTGTTTGTTCTTGCGCGAAGACTGCTGGTGCAGCGATCTCGCCACTATCTCTTTGCCAGTGCCCGATTCACCTCGAATAAGAACCGTCAGTTCTGCATCCGCGACTTGCTCTATGATTTCCTTAACCTTGTTCATAGCCCCGGAATCACCAATAAAGCCACCGTGAAGGCTTTTCGCCTCAAGCTCACCTCGAAGCTGAGTGACTTCCTTGCGAAGTTTAGAGCGCTCAAGAACGCCATTGATATGGATTTCCACTTCTTGGACGTCAAAAGGCTTATTAACAAACTCAGCGGCACCCAGCCGGATAGAATCTACCACGTACTTGGTATCACCATGTCCGGAGACCATGATAACTTCCGGCCGCTCTTCGAGCTTATTCAGCTTCTCCAGCACTTCTATTCCGGTCATGCCGGGCATTTTTATGTCGAGTAGAATGAGTTCGGGGTTTTCCGTTGTTACCATTTGCAGGCCCTCTATGCCATCGCGGGCGGTAACGAACTCAAACTTCTTGGAGAGACCCTCGGACAGAATCCAGCCGACCTTGGGGTCATCATCAATTATCAATACTTTTGTTTTGGTCTTACTCATAACATTTCACCAACAATGCTTAGTATCGGCAACAGAATTCAATAATCAAGTCCATTTTATCAATCCTTGCTCATTTCAGGCAATCAAATGCATTGTTCGGGTTCCGATTACTGTTTCAAAGGGAAATAGAGGGTAAATGTGCTCCCTTTGTTCTCTTCCGATGTGACCGCCAGGGTTCCGTCATGAGCCGAGATAATACGTTCCACCACGGCCAGTCCTAATCCGGTACCGGTCTCTTTGGTGGTAAAATAGCGATCAAATATTTGTGGAATCTGTTCTTTCCCAATTCCACACCCGGTGTCAGTGATTTTTACAGCCAGATAGTCGACTTTCTTGTGGTCCGGCTTCTCCACCAGCCCTTCAATAGCAAGACACCCACCATCAGGCATCGCATCAAGAGCATTCAGAATTATGTTAAGAAGCGCTTCCAACACCTGATTCTTGTTTACGAAAACCTCCCACTCAGCATCTTCGAACTCAACTGAAAACTCAATCTTGCCCTTTTTTAGATCGGGGGCCACCAATTCAAGGGCTCGCGAAATTACCTGTCTCAAGTCCACCTTTTCCGTTTGGTACTTATTTGGATTCGAAAAATCCACCAGTTCTCGCACCAGTTCGTTCATGCGATGAACCTCGTCTTCGACATTCTTGAAAAAATCCGACTGCTGCATAATATCCGGCCAACGCTTTCGAATAATTTGCAGGCCGCCTTTGATGGAGGTCAGCGGTTTCCGGAGGTCATGTGAGATTTCCGAGATCATATTCCCCATTGTCATTACCCGGGTAGCGTTAAGGAGTGATTTTTCCCGCTCCATCATCAGGGCGGTCTGCGAAATCACCAGTCTGGCCAGGGAAATATCATCGTTGGAGTAGGATCGACCAAAATGAGCGCCAATACAAAAAATATGAGCCAGTTCCCCCCGACGAAGTACCGGTATGGCCATGAATGGCCTCTGTGGAGTAGGATATAATTGGTTGGCACTGAGACAGTCGGCGATTTTTTTGGACAGCTCGTCAATGTCACTCAGGTCGATCTCTGAGATTGAAAAACCGCTTATCGCCAATTCCTCTCGCGGTACTTTGCGTATGTCAATCCCGCCGCTCTCGGTAAGCGGTATTTCATCAATACCTGACACTCCGTGAGGGGTGAGAATCTCGCGCGAAGCATTCCAATCAAACCAGATCGTGAAATCTATTGGGAAAACCGAGGATAACTTATGCACCAACATCTGCCGGAAATCATTCATGGTCTCAATCGTTGACATCCGGGAATTGACATCGTGAAGGATCTCGAATTCGGTCAGGCGGCGAAGGTTTCGCTCAAATTGATTGGCATCATCGACCGCTATCGCTGCCTGCGAAGCAAACGTGGATAGCAAACGAAGTTCGTTCTCTGTAAAAGAGCCACCATCCATTTTATTGGCAATATTGATAACACCAATCACCTTATTCTTAATCATCAGCGGGATGCAAAGCAACGAGGCCGCCCCGTACCGTTCCTGATTGATTCGCTCGAACTGTTTATGGCTTTCAACATCGTCAATCATCAGCGGCTGGCCGGATTGGGCCACATGACCGGCAATAGATTCTCCCAGTGCAAGGCGAGTATCTTCTACAATTTTTTCATCCAGGCCGATAGCAGCCTCAATGGTAAGTATCTGCTCGTCTTCGTCCAGCAGCATTATAGAACCAACCTGAGCATCGGTGACATGGGAGGCCAGGGTAATAATCTGTTTCAGCAGTTCTTTGAGGTTGGCCGTTGAGCCGATTGACTTCCCCGCTTCATAAAGAGCGTTTAATTCACCCATTCTGCGATTGAGAATCAGGTTGGAGATTTTTAGTTCTTCCAACAATTGCAGTCGGTTGAGTTCGTCCCGCCGTTTCTCCAGCGCTCTTCGGACGACTAGTTCAAATCTGGCAAATTCAACCGGCTTCATGAGGTAGTCGTAAGCGCCCTTGGAAATAGCTTCTACGGCTGACTCCATTGAGGCATAGCCGGTCATCAGGATTACCGGTATCCCATCATCGATTTTCTTGACCGCTGCCAGTACTTCCAGCCCGCTGACCTTGGGCATTTTGATATCCGTCACGACCAGATCGACTCTCTTTTGTGATATCTTTTCAAGGGCTTCAGAGGAGTCCTGAAAAGTAGTGACCTGGTAGCCATCGGAAGATAGCAGTGCCGACAGGGAGTCACACATTCTCTGTTCGTCGTCAATAATGACGATATGTTCGATCAATTTCTTCATGTACTAAATCTCACTGAGCACCGGAATCGCTATTTGGAAACAGCCACCGCCCTCCACATTTCGGTAAGTTATTTCACCACCGTGCCGCTTGATAATTCCATAGCAAACCGAGAGCCCCAGTCCGGTTCCCTTGCCCGGATCTTTTGTGGTGAAGAAAGGCTCAAAAATATGCGGGACAATTTCGGGTTTAATCCCCGGTCCAGAATCGCACACTCTCAGCAATGCCTGACCGTCCTCGCGCAGAATAGCCACCTTGATCTGACCTCCACCCGGAAGAACGTCCAGAGCATTAATTAAGATATTCATTAGAACCTGTCGGATGTTTTCGTCAAGACCTTTGATCAGCAGACCATCTGCTGGGAATTCTCTGATTATCTCGACTTTCTGTTTCGCAAACTGGGGCCCCATCAGACCGAGCACTTCGTCTGCCAACTCCTTCAAATCAACCTTAGCAAACGCCGACTGCGAGGGGCGGGTGAAATCCAACAATTCCTGTACGATTCTCGCAATGCGTGAGATTTCATGACCTACAACATCAATATAATTGGAAGCCTCTACGTTCCCGTCGGTAGTGCGCCGCACTAACAAGACATAATTCTGAATTATCCCCAGGGGATTATTTATTTCGTGCGCAATTTTAGCCGACATTTCACCTAGCGCCGCCAGACGTTCACTGTGAACCAACTGTTCCTGCGCCTCCCGCAACTGGCGGGTAGCAGCCAACTCGGAGCGATATAACCGAGCGTTTTCAATGGCCACAGATATCTGGCTGCCCAAAATGGACAAAAATTCTATGTCATCCAACTGGAAATCCCGATTCGACATTTTGTCACCAATAACAAAGATGCCTGACAGACGCGCCTGATATATCAAGGGAATCACAAGTCCCGGATGGAATTGTTCAAGCAACGCTTTTTCCTTGGGGGTGGTGATTTTCTCAATCAACTCGCCGGTCGGTTCCGGGCGGCTCAACCGTGCGAGCATCTTTAGAAGATCTGTATCGGCCTTGAACCACGCGTCTTTTTCTACCAGATCAGTGATCCCTTTGCTATGCTGCAACGCGAAACAGTTGGGATAACGCTCCGGGGGCAAAAAGAGGGCGGCTTTTGATGCACCAACCTGGGCGAGAGAGGTCAAAATGAAGGTGTCGAGAAGAGTCTCGTAGTGGAGAACAGCGTTGAAATTTCGGCTAATCTCAAAGACTGTATATAAATCAAAAATCTTTCGCTTGAGCTGACGGTTGGAGGCGGTAAGTGACGTAACTTTAGCGTTGAGCTCTTTGATCCCTGCGTTTGGACCATTCCTAGTTGCTGGTTGCCTGCTCCCGGCCTTCCCGCCAGTTTTTTTTGCAGACCCAGTCGATGATTTTGACTTCGATTTCCCTGTCATTTTTGTCAGAACTTCTCGATAAATTCGCCTACAAGATAATGTGAACCAACTACTAATATAATATCGTCAACTCGCGTCTGTTTCAGGACCTTTTTGTACGCTGTTGCCAGGGTTCTATGGCGCGTCACAGGAATTGAATTGAAGTTGATTGTTTTCACTAGTTCCCCAATATCGACTGATCGCCGACTACTCAGCGGCACCAGATTATAATCTCGGGCAATTCGCGACAGTTGATCAAATATCTCCTGATGCTCTTTCCTCTTTACCAGACCGGTGATTATCGTAGCTTTTTTACCCGGGAAACGCGTTTCAAATGAATCGACCAGTGATTTTACTCCTGAGGAATTATGCCCAACGTCCAGAACAATGGTTGGCCCGTTGCTGTTCTTGATTATCTGGAAACGTCCGGGCCACTCGACTGACTTGAGTCCGCGCGAAACCGATGACCGATTGACTTTCCAGCCTCGCTCCTTGAGCAGGGTCACCGCTTTCACCGCGAGGGCGGCGTTGGTAATCTGATGCACCCCATACAGACCTATTTTCTGTCTGGAGACAGAGAGTCCATTGGCTTTAAGATTCAAGCTCATTTTGACCGGGTCCGCTGAAAACTCATTCTTACTCAGTCTAATGAGTGGCGCACCCATTTGTCGACAGCGGTCGCGGAATACTCGTTCCGCATCTTTAGGCATGAGTCCGATAAGGTGGGGAACCTCGGTTTTGACAATTCCCGCTTTCTCGTACGCTATCTGATCTATCGAATCACCCAGAATCTCAAGATGGTCACGACTTATTTCAGTGGTAATGGTCAGTTCTGGCTTCAACACATTGCTGGCGTCCAGCCGCCCACCCAGACCGGTCTCGATTACACCAACATCGACTTTTGACCGACTGAAGTGTTCGAAAGCCATGGCCGTAATCAGTTCAAAAACTGAAAGCTTCCTTTGAGTGAGGGCACGACGATGACGATCCACAAATGCCGAGACGCTGCGTTTTGGGATCGGGACGCCATCAACCCGTACTCGCTCACGGAGACTTACCAGATGCGGCGAAGTGAACAAGCCACACTTATAGCCAGCCGCTCGGAGAATCGAATCCAGCATCGCCGCGGTTGACCCTTTGCCGTTCGTGCCGGAAATATGAATTGTGGGGAAATTGTCTTGCGGTTGCCCGATGTCAGAAAGAAACTCAGAGATATTATCCAGCCCCAGTTTCATACCGAAAAACTCGCGCGAGAGGATGTACTTCTCGGCGGAAACGTAGTTGTGCTTCCGCATTACCTTCTCCACATAAAATTCAGTAGACGGGTAACGGTAGAGCGTAAGTCCTTTCGATGTACAATTGAATCTACAAAGCCTTTTTCCATAAAAAACTCCGTGGATTGAAATCCCTCGGGGAGGTCCTGACCGATTGTCTGCCGGATAACCCTGGGACCGGCAAAACCGAGTAGTGCTTTGGGCTCCGCGATAATGACATCGCCGAGCGAAGCATAGGAAGCCATCACTCCCGCTGTGGTTGGATTGGTAAGAATTGATATGTAAGGAATTCGTTTTTCGGCAAGGCGGGCCAGTAGTGCCGAAGTCTTAGCCATCTGCATAAGTGAAAGAATCCCCTCCTGCATACGGGCTCCCCCGGAACAGGAAACGATAACTAGCGGTCGCTTTAACTCAATCGCTCGCTCTATCGCACGGGCAATTTTTTCACCAACGACCGAGCCCATTGATCCGCCGATAAAGGCAAAGTTCATTATAGCAAATGAAATATCTATGCCTTCGACAGTACCCAGTCCCGATATGACACCTTCAGGAAGACCGGTCTTTTGCTGAGCCGTTTTGATTCGATCAGGGTATTTCTTCGAATCTTTGAATTTTAGTGGGTCGCGCGATGCAAGACCGACATCGTATTCCTCTAGCTTGCCACCGTCGAGCAGTAAGCCAATATACTTATGACTGGAAATGCGAAAGTGGAATTGACAACTTGGACAAACCCAGAGAAGCTCTTCCATTTTCTTACTGTAGACAATTTCACCGCAGGACTCACACTTGGTCCAGAGTCCCTCGGGAATATTCTTTTTCTCTATCGACTCAATGCGAGATTTTGATTTTCTAAACCACTCCATTACGGACGGAGACTCCTTGTTAATCAAAGTACTTCACCATAACCAAGGCATCCTCGACCGGATTATGGTAATACGATGGGCGTCGGTACAAAACATCAAAGCCATACTTCCGGTAGAAAGCAATGGCTTCCTCGTTGCTCGGCCTAACCTCCAACAGGATAAATTCACATGATTTATCCTTTGTGACCACTAAAATAGCCTCAAGAAGATGTTGCGCAACTGATTTTCTTCGGTGAGATTTAGCGACCGCAATATTGGTCAGGTGGCCCTCGTCCGAGACGACCATCCAGCATGCGTAACCAACTACCCCTTCATCACTTACAGCGACAAACCCACCCCACCCATCCTGATTCAGATGATCTTCAAAAGCAGATCGGGGCCAGGGATCGGGGAAAATAGCCCGCTCCATAGCCACTATTTGCTCCAAATCGGAGGATCGCATGGCCCTAATGCTGATACTAATCTTGCTGTTTTCTTTGGCGCTCTTCAAACCTGATCTCGGCTTGTGATTTTTGAATGTACAGAGGTTCCAGTGTCTGAATATCGCTGGCTCCCTCTTTTGACAGTTTTGCGGTACCGGTCTCTAACAAATCCGCAGCA
>JAUXBO010000246.1 GCA_030619345.1 Candidatus Zixiibacteriota bacterium
GTATTCAATTAAAGTTGATCCAAGATCAAATATCACGGCGCGTGGACGAAGTTTCTTCAAGGTGCCTCTAATCTGCAAGAGCTGAGTCGATCATGCGTTGAACGAGTTCATCAAAATCGATTCCCGCTGCTTTGGCCGCCATCGGGGACAGCGAGAGTTCGGTCATGCCCGGGATTGTGTTTACTTCAAGGCAATAGAACTCATCCTGCTCGGTGAGTATGAAATCCACCCGCGCCAATCCCAAAGCATCGACAGCATCATAAGCGCGTACAGCGGCCTCTTGCACGACCGAAGCAAGCTGGTCAGATATTTTTGCCGGGACTTCATAATGAGATTTACCAGCCGTGTATTTTGCCTCATAATCGTATAGGCCGTTCTTAGGCACAATTTCAACCACTGGCAAAGCTTTCCCATCGAGGACCGAAACCGTCATTTCCCGGCCAGTGATATAATTTTCCACCAATATATCTCGCGACTCCTCGAAGGCGATGTCTAGTGCTCCACGCAAGCCGTCGAAACTATCTACTTTGGTCAGTCCGATCGTCGACCCGCCGTTATTTGGTTTAACGATAATTGGAAACGTAAATCTATCCGCAATTCTCTTGATAGCCTGCTCAATGTCACTTTCGTCGCGAATGCGGAACTTGTACCAATCGGGAGTTTTAATCTCTTCGGCTAAGAATAATCGTTTGGCCAAAGCCTTGTCCATGGCCACCGCCGAGGCAAGCATACAAGATCCGGTGTATTTTTTTTCGACCAGATTCAGCAACGATTGAATGGTTCCGTTCTCACCCAATCCGCCATGCATAGCCACGAAAACCATTTCTACATCCCTGAAACCCGGAGAAAAAATGGTGTTACTTAATGAGCGAATTTCGGACTTAACGGTTGTAGTTATTTTGCCTGAATCAGAGTCTCCGCTGGTGATATACTTATTGTCACTGCCGACCAGTGATTTGCCGGTAACGGGATCGACCGCAAAGACCTTATGTCCCAGACGAGATAAAGCATTAAAAACAGCTTCACCTGAAGACATAGAAACATCACGCTCCTGTGAATCACCACCGGCTAATAGAAGTACTTTCATCAATGAACTTTCCTATACTTAGCAAGTTTCCGCCAGACAACAAAAGCAACCATGATAATAACTATCGGCCACAACACCATATTGTAAGCCCGGAAATAGCTCATTAGTAGATCGAAATTCTCTACCAGAACAATGGCAATATACATCAGGAGGCCGCCGAACAGAAAGTAAGAAATCGAAGAATAAACCAACATCCGGATCGGGCTGTAGCGACTAATTCCGGCGGCAATGGCCAGGGCCGAACGCAGCCCAACAACGAATCGAGAACCGATAAGAATCAGAGCTCCATACCGCTCAAATCTCGATTCCATATTCTCAATATCACTGATAGTAAAGTACTTGAAATTTTTTCGGAAGAAGTACTCTCTCCCCTTGTGCATACCAAACCGGTGCAAAACCATAACAGAGGCCACGCCCCCGACCAAGATCGTTGCGGCCGAATATAGCAGATCAAGGCGGTCCACTGCCACCAGACCTCCAGCTGCCAGAATGAAACTGTCGCCCGGAAACGGAGGAAATATGTTTTCAATAAAACACGCGACAAAAATAGCCGCATAAACCCAGAAGGGGCCATAGGCAAAAATCTGATCGAGCCATTCACTTATTTGAGCCGGATTCTCGCCCATACTATTCAATCAAACAGATCGCCATAGCGGCAATACCTTCGCCGCGACCGGTAAATCCCATACCTTCAGTTGTTGTGGCCTTAATTCCCAGGGCAGACTGATTTATTCCCAAAGCTGCGGCCAATTCTTTTTTCATCTGATTGACATACGGACCGATCTTGGGACGTTCAGCAATTATTGTAGCATCAATATTTATCACGCGGCTAAATCCTGCTTCTCGAATTAGGATCAATACATGCTTTAGTAATTCCAGCGAGTTGGCGTCTTTGTAGGTCGCATCGGAGGGTGGGAAATGCTGCCCAATATCTTCAAGACCAGCCGCCCCTAACAGCGCATCCATTATGGCGTGCGTCAACACATCGGCGTCGCTGTGTCCTTCCAGCCCTTTCTCGTATTCAATGATGACACCACCCAAAATCAACTGGCGACCTTCAACCAGCCCATGCACATCATATCCTTGCCCTACGCGCATCAAGAATCACCTGCCTCTCTTGAGATTAACGATTCAACAACCAGCAGATCATTTTGGGATGTTACTTTTATGTTACTTGAACCGGGCTCTATTATTTTCACTTTGAATCCTCTCCGCTCGATAAGATCAGCATCGTCCGTCGCCGAGGTTGATTCATCACGTGCAGCGGCAGCGGCGTCCCGGTGCGCCTGCAAGATTAGATCATATTGAAATGCCTGCGGAGTCTGCGCTTGATATAGCCGACTGCGGTCAAGAGTGGCAATTATGAATCCCTGTTCAACTCGTTTAACGGTGTCGCTCATCGGCTGGGCGATAATGGCCGCCCGATCACTTTGGGCTGCCTTCATTACTCGTTCGATATCGGTGAGACTGATAACCGGCCGAGCGCCGTCATGGATAGCCACAAAATCGGTTGAAAGTGGAAGTGCTTCAAGCCCTTTTAGCACAGATTCCTGACGGCTCTCCCCTCCGATTACTATCTTCGAGACTTTCGCAAACCCGAACGGATCGATAACTTCTTCAGATGTGTAGAGCAGGTATTCTTCGGAAACTACAACCGCAATATTGTCAATGAAGGCAGACTCTTCAAAACGGCTGATTGTCCAACTCAGCAAAGGACGACCACAAACTTCACGGAACTGTTTGGGGATTTCTCCTCCGAATCTGGTCGATGATCCGGCGGCAACTATAAGGGCGGCTCTACTCATGGTAAGGCAATATACATCCGGTCGCCTTCTAAATCAATGATACGATATTGGCTACAATCTAAGTAGGTCGAACCGGCAAGCGGTTCGACAATATAATTAGAAAATCAACATACAGTCGCCGTAGCTGTAAAAACGCATCCGCTCTTCGATAGCGCGCTTGTAGACGTTCAAAATGCGCTCACGCCCGGCAAAAGCCGATACTAGAATCAGGAGCGAAGATTTCGGCAAATGGAAATTGGTAAGCATTTGATCAACGACCAGAAATTCATATCCCGGTTTGATATAGAGATTGACCATACTTGCAAACGGCTGGATTTTTCCATTTACGATTTTGGCCGATTCAAGCGTCCGAACCGATGTTGTTCCCACTGCCACGATACTGTTACCACTTTTCCGGACGGAATTGAGCGTACTTGCCGCGCCAGGCGACAGTTCTGCAAATTCTGGGTCAACGATGTGGTCCTCGACTTTGTCAGCTGTCACCGGTTTAAAAGTGCCGGGACCAACATGAAGAGTTAGTTCGACGATCTTCACGCCCTTAGCACGGATGGCGTCGAGAACGGGCTTGGTAAAATGAAAACCGGCCGTCGGGGCGGCAACGGCGCCAACATTACTTTTGTCGGCATAGACCGTCTGATAACGCCGGATGTCAGCGATCTGATCGTCTCGCTTGATGTATTGAGGAAGCGGGACATGTCCAAAGCGAACGACGATTCTATCCCAGTCGGACTGTGACCGAAACTCGACCAGCCAGCGACCTTCTCCGTAGTATTCACCAAGCCTGATTGAACGGGCGCCGAATAAAACCTCTTCTCCTTCTTTCAATTTCCGCGAAGGCTGCACCAGAGCTATCCACCGTAGGGCAGCATCCCTGTGATGCTGCCTTTCATAATTGGCAGGACCGCAGGGGTCCTGCCCTACGAATTCGTCTTTACGTATCAGGAAAATTTCTACCTGTCCACCGGATTTGCGCTGGCCGAGCAGGCGCGCCTTGAACACTTTCGTATTATTTATGACCAGCGCGTCCCCTTTGTCGAAGTAATTAACAATCGATTTGAATGGATAGATACCCTTGATATCCTGTCGCCCACCGCTTGCGGTGGGTACTTGATGCGTGTCAGCCACACTTCCGGCTCCCACGGCAAGCCGTGGGCGACCCGACCTCGACACGACCATCAGGCGCGACTGGTCCCGCTTGCGCGTCGGCTGCTGCGCAATTAGCTCCTCGGGGAGATTGTAGTCAAATAGCGAAATATCCATGCGGGTGAAGATAAGAA
>JAUXBO010000214.1 GCA_030619345.1 Candidatus Zixiibacteriota bacterium
AAACTCTATTCTCTGAATTGGATCCAAAGAAATGCTACATGCCAAAAAACCATAACTTTTCGATATAGATATTAATCGAAGTAGAAGAGCAGTTTTGCCGGTACCATGTGATCCAGCTATATATAGGTGATTTGGCGAGTTAGCGCGAAGCCCCTCTAGCCTATCTTTAAATGTGTCTATCTGTGTTGTTCTACCAACGAAGTACTTATCAATCTGATTCTCAGTAAATGGATTGTAGTTTGTATTTGGTACTTTCTTACCCATGTATACACTGCCTCACCTATTCAAACTATGGTTATTCCCTGGAACTAGAATTTGTCAAAACTAGCAAATATCGCCTGTTTTGTCAACTAACATCCTAAAAACTAACCACTTATCCACTTTACCAGTGATTTGTGTATTGACAGTTGTTGTCTTGCTATGGTTAGAAAATCGTCTACTAAGGGTCATAAATTCAAGTACTACGTTTTCCACATAAAATCAGGTCTTTCCCGTACTTGCCCCGCCCCCCGTTTCTTTATATCATGCCAACCTGTAACGGGCATGGCCCGATAAGATATTGCTAATTGAATTTTAAAAATAAAGCCGACTATTTCGGTGGAGGAAATTATGAGTCAATATTCCGTCCCCTTTCCCACTAACGAACCGATCCTGAACTACGCCCCCGGTTCACCAGAACGAGCCATGCTCGAAATCGCTCTCAAAGAACTCAAGAATACGCAGATTGAAATCCCGATGGTTATCGACGGTCAGGATGTCAAGACCGACAAAAAGATCGAGATAACCGCCCCGCACAACCACAACCTCAAACTCGGTTATTACTATCAGGGCGGGGAGAAGGACGTAAAGAGTGCGGTCGATGCCTCCATGAATGCTTACCACGGCTGGTCGATGATGCCGTGGGAACAGCGTGCGGCCGTCTTTCTAAAAGCGGCCGATCTGTTGGCCGGACCGTATCGCGCCTATGTGAATGCCGCCACCATGTTGGCGCATTCCAAAAATATCTACCAGGCTGAGATCGACGCTGTTTGTGAACTGGTCGACTTCTGGCGCTTCAACGCTTATTACATGCAGCAGATTTATCAGATCCAACCAACCAGCGCCCCGATGATCTGGGATAGGATGGACCATCGTCCGCTTGAAGGATTCGTATTCGCCGTGACACCGTTCAATTTTGTGTCGATCAACGGCAACCTCCCGACCGCCCCGGCTATGATGGGTAACGTAGCGGTTTGGAAACCGGCCTCGACAGCGGTGTATACTTCGTACTTCCTGATGAAAATTCTGCGCGAATCGGGACTTCCGGCGGGCGTGATCAATATGATTTTTGCTCGCGGTGCCGATATCGGTGACACCGTTCTTCGTAACAAAAATCTGGCCGGGATTCACTTCACAGGATCGACTCCTGTCTTCCAGAATATGTGGAAAATAGTCGGCGAGAATATTGCCAACTACAAAACTTACCCGCGCATTGTCGGCGAGACCGGTGGCAAGGATTTCATTGTCGCGCACAAATCGGCCGATCCGGAAGAATTGGCCACCGCTATGGTACGTGGTGCCTTCGAATTCCAAGGGCAGAAATGCTCGGCTGCCTCGCGTTGCTACATCCCCAAATCACTCTGGCCCGCGACCAAAGAGAAGATGCTGGCTCAGGTCAAGGAACTCAAAATGGGTGACCCGGAACAGCACGGTAACTTTATCAATGCCGTAATCGATGAATCCGCTTTTGATTCGATCACGGCCTTTATCGACCATGCAAAAGGGGATGCATCGTGCGAGATCATCGCCGGTGGAAGTTATGGCAAGGACGAGGGCTATTTTATCGAACCGACCGTGGTGGTCACGACCGATCCGCATTGCAAGTTGATCGAAGAAGAGATCTTTGGCCCGGTGCTGACGATTTATATCTACGAAGACGACGAATTCGCCAAGACGCTGCATCTCGTCGATCAGACTTCGCCGTACGCGCTGACCGGTGCCATCTTTGCCATCGACCGCAAGGCGGTGGAACTGGCTGAACGCACCCTTCGCAATGCGGCCGGTAATTTCTATATCAACGACAAACCGACCGGCGCCGTTGTTGGTCAGCAGCCGTTTGGTGGTGGACGCGCCTCGGGCACGAACGACAAGGCGGGTGGTATCGAGAACATGATGCGCTGGACATCGCCGCGTTCGGTCAAGGAGAACTTCGTCCCCCCGTAGGATTATAAAGATCCGTTCATGGGGTGAGCAACGAGGTTGCTTTTTTGCTTCGCATGTGTTGATGTGAAGCAATAGATTCCATATTGGGTGGCCCACACTTGTGGTGGGTTCATCAAATAGTTAATGTAGGGCAGGTCTGTCTTCAATCTTCAGACCTGCCATTTTCTTGTTGAGAGTATTCGATCTCGGCAATGGCGGGTCCGAGGACCGAAGACGGATCCACCCTACGGGAAAGTTACAGAGTTTTGTGGCTGGCGTATGCCCTCGTGCGACAGCTCTGGTACCCCCAGGGTTTGTATATTGTAGATAGTTGGTAGACGGCAGGGTGGCCGTCTCAAACTTGTTTGGCCCGGATTGCTTGTCAACGCACGCCTAAACCAGTTTGAGCATACAGTCCTACAAAAAACACTCTGAATATCCACTGATTCTGAAAGACGCTGTTAAGTATGAAAAAGAATGAACACAAAACAACCCGGGTGATTTTGTATTATTACGATCTGAATCGGAGATGATAAAGCAGCGTGAAACTAAAAATACGCAAAACGAACCCAATTCTGCCTGGTGTATTCTAAAGCTCAACTTATGTTTTGAGTCATGCTGAGCTTGTCGAAGCATGTCTTATTCACTCAGAAATCACCCTTCGACAGGCTCAGGGCAGACGGGGATGGACCCACTCTACGGGGAATTCCAACTCAGAATTTGTAGGTCAAAATCCCTCAACAGAGGGTTTTGACTTTCTCAACGTCGAAACCCGCAAGTCGGTTTCGACCTACTTGTACTTACTCCGACGTCATGATGAACAGCGGTTGCATCTCGAAACTGCCGAACTGGGGGCGCAAACGCTCAGTGCTATAGTGCTTGTTCACATTGACCAGTTTTTTGCTGCTGGTGACAACGTCGATAGGAACACTGCCATACCGTCCGTTTTCGATAACTACCAGTCGTCCGTGGACCCTTTTGAGAATTAGATCGAGCGCCATGTTACCGTAAGCCATTGGGACGATAGCATCGATAGCATCAGGATTGCCACAACGAACCAGGTAACCGAGTTTCTGGTAGATTACGTCGACCATATGCCCGTTGTTGTATTTAAGTGACAATTCCTTCAACTGCTCCGCTACCAACTCGCCGAACCCACCCAGTTTGGCATGCCCGAATGCGTCACGTTCCGCGTCTGAAAAAACCATCTCGCCTCCCTCAAACATCGCTCCTTCGGAGACCAGTACCACTGCGTAGTTGCTTGGATGTTCCCTTCGGTCCTGGGAGAGCAAGTCGGTGAGATTTTCGATATCAAATTTATGTTCGGGGATAACACAGCGGTGTGCTGCTCCGGCCATAGTGGGAAGCATCGCCGTAAACCCGGCGTAACGCCCGAAAACTTCGAGTACCAGAAATCGCTCATGCGATCCGGCCGTGGTACGCAGGCTATTGGTCAATTCAATCGTGCGCGTAACGCAGGTGGAAAAGCCGATACAGTAGTCGGTGCCGGGAACATCGTTGTCCATTGTTTTAGGCATGGCGACAACTTTCACCCCTTCTTTGTACAGATGCACTCCGTAGCTGAGAGTATCATCGCCGCCAATCGGAATGAGAAAGTCGATGCCCAGAAAATCCAGATTTTTCAGCACCTCCGGGGTCAAATCGTTCATGGGCTCGTTATAGGTGCTCTTTAGATGGTCCGGTACCGCCTCTTTGGCAACACGGCTGGGCAGGGTTCTGGAACTGTGCAGAAACGTCCCGCCCGTTCGACCCGCCTGGTTAACTATATCCTTGCTGAGAGCCAGAAAGTTATCACTGTTGTCCACCTGGCGGTCTTTGATAATGTCAATTATCCCCGCCCATCCGCGACGAATACCGATTACCTGATATCCTTCGCTGATCGCTCGAATTGTGATGGATCTAATGGCCGGATTTAACCCGGGGACATCGCCACCGCCGGTGAGGATTCCGATAATACCTTTATGTTTTTTTATGTTAGCCATGTTCAAATCTCCATATTTTGCAGCAATATGTGGCCCGATGAATCGGGCATTCACTGGCATATGCTAAGACATCCAAAGCTATAATGCAACGTGTTTTAGGCGCTTATGCGACGAGGTCGCGAAAAATGCGGATGACAATGATACCCCAAAAAAGTTTTGCCGGATGAAGAGAGGCAGCATCAGATTTGTGTAAACAGAGCCATGAATTGATTCGTCTAATAGATATGGTGACATGATTGGTTATGATAGGGGAGGAGAATGCTCGTGTTCGTATCTTTTGTACATGACAGGGCTGGCTGTAAATCATTGGGTGGAACAATATTCTGTGTGCCTATCCTGTTATTTGTGTGCGGAATGGTCATAGCTTTGATCCTGCAATCAAGTTGTACCGCGCCTGAATCCTACGCCAAAAGAATGGGATGGGAAGTTCGACCGACCAATAAAACCGGCAGCGTGTACGAGCAAAGTCTCAGAGCAGAGTATCTTGAGGGGGAACGGATTGACCAATCGAACCCCTGGCGCGTGCAGAATTACATGATGTTCTTTCTGGCCAAAGGAAAAGCCGAGGGTGAAGG
>JAUXBO010000199.1 GCA_030619345.1 Candidatus Zixiibacteriota bacterium
ATCTGTCGCTGCATTATCAGAAAAATAATCAAAATAGGAACTACGGCCAGCGTGGAGCCAGCCATGAGATGCTGCCAGTCTATAGCCTGGTGTCCCTGAAGCAGTGCCAGGGCTACCGGTAGAGTACGGACCGATTCAGATTGAGTTAGAATATAAGGGAACAAAAAAGAATTCCAATTCGTGAAAAAGACCTGTATAGCCAAAACCGCCAAGGCCGGTTTGCAAAGCGGCATGACAATTCGGAATATTATTGTCATCTCCGAGGCACCGTCGACCCGCGCGGCTTCTTCCAGCGTTGGGGGCAATGACTCGAGATACTGTTTAACCAGAAAGATGCCAATCGGATTGACCAGCCAGGGCAAAATGAGAGCATAGTAACTATCGTAAATGCCGGTCTTCAGGCAGATCAAATATAGCGGTATGATTATTATGTGGGCCGGGATCATTAGTACGCCCACGATTGTCGCGAATACAAACTTGTTAGCAATCATGCGGTAACGTGAAAGGGCGTACGCGACCATAAAACAGAACAGGATATTGGCAACAGTAACAACTACTCCAACAAAGATGGAATTGAACAGAAAAAGCCCCATGTTATTCAGCTGAAACAGGTCCCAGAAATTACTCAATGTTATCGCCCCAACCAGCATATTCGAGAACGCCAGCCCGCTGCCGGATGGCATCATCGCCACTCGAAACATCCAGAGCAGCGGAAAGACCATAACGAGCAGAATAGAACTCAGAACTGCATAGTGAAGCGAGCGTTTGAGAACTGTTCCTACCATATAGCCTCCTTTCGCCGGATAATGAAAAACTGGGCCAGCGAGAAGGCCAGAATGATTACGAAGAGAGCATAAGCTGCGGCGGACGCATAGCCAAGATCAAAGTGGGTCGTAAGGCCGGTGTTGTATATGAAGTAGACCATCGTAGAAGTATCAAACTTCCCGGAGGTCATTACAAAAATCTCTACAAAAACCTGGAACGATTTTATGGAATTGACCACAACGATAAACAGCATGACCGGTCTTAACAACGGGAGCGTAATCGAAAAAAACTTCCGGAACGATCCGGCGCCGCTTATTTCCGCGGCCTCGTATAATTCTTCCGGGATTGCCTTGAGACCAGCCAAAAAAATCAGCATGTAGTAGCCGACCGACATCCAGACGTCCATGGCCATGATCGAGAACAAAGCTGTTGCAGAATCGAGAAGGAATCCGTTTTCAGGCGGGGATAATCCGATCATCTCAACCAGCAGCGCGATATAGCCTCCACGCTGGAGAAGATTAGTGAAGATCAGCGCGATTACGACCATCGATGTTATAGATGGTAGAAAAAATCCGGAACGGAATAAGGCGCGTCCTTTGAATCTACGATTTACCAGCAAGGCCAGCGCCAAAGATAGAATAGTGGTAGCGGGAATGGTCACCGCCACAAACAGAGCCGTGTTTTTGAGTGATGAGAGAAACAGTGGATCACTAATCAAACGCGTGTAGTTTTCAAACCCGATCCAATCGAAACCACTTGCTAAAAGCCGGTAATTGGTAAAACCAAGCACGAAAGAATAAATCACCGGGAAAAGCCAAAACAGACCAAAGATGAGAAGCCAGGGTAAAGTCAGCCAGAACCAATTCAGGCGTGACTGAAGCATTAGCGTGCCTTGATCGCTTCTATTTTTCTCTGGGCATCCAAAAGCGGTACCGCAATTTTGCCGGAACCAAATAGAGCCTCTTCGACTGCTTCTTCGATAAGACTCTCAATCTCAACCCAGTCGGGATCAACCGGAGGATGAGCCGCCAGGACAACTTGTCGATTGAAAAGACTCAGGTGGGCATTGGAGCTAAAGTAAGGATCGCTCAGCGCCTCACTACTCGATGGAGTTGCAGAGTGGTTTGCCTTGCAGAACTTAATCTGATTTGCAGCCGAGGTTATGTGACGAATGAATTCCAGCGCCGCGCTCTTGTTAGGAGATGATTCCGAAACAGCGAGGTATTCGCCACCGAGGAAAGACTTGCCCGGATACTTGGGACCGGGAAACAGGGAGGTCGCGAAATTTATATCACGATTCTCGAGCGCAATTCTTTTGAGTAGCCAATCGCCGGAGATTACAAAGCCAATCTTGCCGTCGAGAAAGGCATCTTCGATTGCTCGTTGATTGCCAAGAAATCCGCAGCTATCATGCAGCTGCTTGTATTGGGTGAGCGCTTCGACACCGTAGGTAGAGGCCAGCACACAGTATTTGCCATCGTCTGAGAATAATTGTGCTCCAGAAGACCAGAAAAATGGCATGAACTTTTTGTACAGCCTGTGTTTCTCCGGGCTGTTTGAGCCCCAGCCATAAATATTTTTGCCGAGCTTGCTGACTTTAGTCGCAGCATCGTAGATATCAGAGAATTTGACCGGAACAAATGGTAAGCTATCGACTGCTTTTTCCACCAGGTCTTTGTTCCAGAAAATAACTCTCGTTCCAAGAAACCAGGGGCGGGCATAAATCTTGTTATTGTATTCAGCCAGACTCCAACCACGCATTCCGGATGAGTCCTTGGCAATGTCATCCGAGATATCGGCGAGATGCCCATTATCGGCAAACTGTGCAATCCAATCCGAACCCAGTTCCAGAATATCGGGGGCGGTATTGCTGGCCATGGCAATCACGATTTTCTCGTGACCGTTGGACCAGGTGAGATCGGTCATGTTCACTTTTATGTCAGGATTCTGCTCCTCAAAATCAGCGACGATTTCCTGTAGGACCGGCTTGACGGTCGGGTCGGTCCAGAATTGCCACCATTCAAGGGTTGTCTCGGATCGCACGGAGATTGCAATTAAGCAAAATGTGGCTGTCAGCAATATTAATCTGGAGAGGCGCATATTTATTTCCGTTTTCAATGGTTCTTATTGTTCTTCCCGAAATTGCCAACTCAATGGCGGTCTGTCAAACAAAATATGCCGATTGGCATACCCTATCGATTTTGGCTGTCTTTTGTTTTTGTTGATTGCAGGCGGTCGAAACTCTCTTCTTATCTGCTAATGAGTTTGATTCTAACCCTCATACCGCTTACTCAGCTACATTGGTTCGACCTCGAGCGTCTGCCTCTCTTTGTCATATCAGTGATAGCTATCGCGATTGTATTGTTCACGACTTATAGTCGGCGCAGCCGTGAAAAATTCAAGATTCGCAAGATTGCTGGTATGGATGCGGTCGAAGATGCTATCGGGCGCGCCACCGAAATGGCCCGACCGGTACTGTTTACACCGGGCTGGGGAGGAGACATTCAACGACCGACCACGATAGCCTCGATGAATTTTCTGTCTCACATTGCGCGAAAGACCGGAAGTTATGATTGTGAGTTGCTTTACCCGACTCACGACCCGGTAATAATGACGGTTGCACAGGAGGTTATTAAAGAGGCGTATGCACGGGCCGGGTACGTGGATCGCTATCGGGATAGCAACGTAACCTACGTGAGTTCATCCCAATTTGGATATGCGGCCGCCGTCGACGGGATGATCTCACGCAAAAAACCAGCCTCAATCTTTCTCTTGGGGACTTTTGAAGCGGAATCACTAATCCTTGCCGAAACCGGAAACTCAATCGGGGCCATTCAGATTGCCGGAACCGACTCTACCATTCAGCTTTCGTTTTTTATTGTTGCCTGCGATTACACTTTGATAGGGGAGGAGCTATTTGCGGCTTCGGGGTATCTTTCGCAAGACCCATCAATCCTCGCTTCGGTCAGGGCTCAGGATATTCTGAAACTGCTGATAGCTCTGTTTATTCTGGTTGCCGTGGTGGCGGCCACACTCGGCCAGGTAACTGACATCGCAACTGGCGACTGGTGGGTTTTCTGATGGATCGTCGCTTAGCATTGACAGCCTGTTTCATTTTTGGAATTCTAATGTTCGCCCAGTATTTCTCCAGTCATCCTTTGGCCCGATCCGTCAATCTGGCCATACTCGAATATTGGCAGATAATTTTCGCATTTACGCTCTTGGTCGGAGTGGTGAGTTTCTTCAAGAATTCTGTGGTAGCAATGAAGAACAAAGAAGAGCGGCCCTACCGCATGATAGGATTGATCGGTCTGATCGGGATGCCAGCGTTAGCGCTAATCTGGGGCATACGAGCCGACACCCCATTCATGTGGATGTTCGAGAATGTGCAGGCGCCAATGCAGTCGACCGTCTTTGCGCTTTTGGCCTTTTTTGTGGCCTCAGCATCTTATCGCGGATTCCGAGCCCGCTCACTACAGGCCGCTATCCTACTGGGAGCGGCGGCTATAATCCTTTTGAGTCGTTCCCAACTGGGTGGAGTTTTTTCAGACGTGGTAACCCCGGTAGCGGACTGGGTTCGCAATTATCCCTCCATGTCAGCCCGAAGAGCCATCCTGATTGGGATTGGGCTGGGATCACTAACGACTTCACTGCGCGTCATACTCGGCATTGAACGCACCTGGCTTGGTGGTAAACAGTGAAAAAACTAGAGCCACGCCATTGGATTTTTATCGGACTGTTTGTTCTTGTGGCAGCCGTCATGCTATTGGGAGTTGAGCTTGAGGTAGAGGTCAGTCCGGAAACCAAGAAGATGTATGACTACATCGAGAATCTTCCACCCGGCTCGACTTTGATGGTCTCGTTTGATCATGAGGCATCGTCTCTTCCGGAGATTCGCCCGATAGCCCTGGCCATCCTTCGACATGCGTTCTCCAAAGGACACAAACTAATTGGGCTGGCCCTGTTTGCCGAGGGGACCGTGATTGGGTATCGTATGATGGACCGGGTCGGGGCGGAATTCGGACGGGAATATGGAACAGACTATGCCTATCTCGGATTCAAACCACAGTACATTGCCGCTATTCTATCAATGGGAGAATCTGTTGAGCAGACTTTCCCGAAGGACTACCTCGGCAGACCATACAATGAGATTGAATTGATGCGTGGAATTTCCAACTATGATCAAGTTGCGGCTGTGATCTCAATAGCTGATGGTTCGCTAACAACCCACTGGATAGAGTATGGG
Organism: Candidatus Zixiibacteriota bacterium; assembly: GCA_030619345.1. Classification (GTDB taxonomy): domain Bacteria; phylum Zixibacteria; class MSB-5A5; order GN15; family FEB-12; genus JARGFS01. Next base: position 5,012 of record JAUXBO010000199.1, read on the forward strand.
GCGGCACGCTATAATGTTGACATATTGGCCGGTGTAACGGCAGCGATGGTAACCACGTATGATCCGTACCTGGCATCCAATCAGATGCAGGCGATGGTCGGCGGTCTCCGCGGTGCTGCCGAATACGAAAAATTACTGGGGCGTCGAGGGTGTCGGTCTGAATGGTCAAGTCGGAGGCCAAGCGG
>JAUXBO010000045.1 GCA_030619345.1 Candidatus Zixiibacteriota bacterium
CGCTGTCCCGGTGACACCGAATTGGTCTGCATAGAAGGAATTCTCGCAAGCGATGGTCAGGACACCGTCAGCCTGTCTCAGACCTGCGGTATAGGTACTTTTGAGTTGACCGGAATCGGCAGTGGACGAGTCTGCTTCCGACCGGACTCGATTGGTGTCTACGAATTCTGCTTTGAAGCTGGCGACGGCTGCAGTGTTACATCGGGTTCTTTCATAGTTACAGTTGAAGAGAAAAGTGATTGCGATGTCTGTGTTCGAGTGTCGATTGACGGCGGCGGATGCGTACCGGTCGGGATCGTACAGAACGTTGATATCAATATCCAGAGCAATGACTATATTGGAGGCTTCGAGCTTCTCGTTGGTTACGATGCCTCGGTTATGTCTTTCCGTTCGGCAGTAATCACCGGTGGCGCCATTGAAGGGTGGGAGTATTTCACCTACCGCATCCTTGACAACGGTAGTTGCGGCGGAGCCTGCCCGGGTGGTATGATCCGGTTGGTAGGGATAGCTGATGCCAATAACGGAAACCTGCATCCTCCCGAAGAAACCTTACGGCCCACCGGGCGCCTGGTGCGGATGCAATACCAGATCGCTAATGATCAGAATCTGGGCGACCAGTTCCTGCCGATCTCATTCTTCTGGTTTGACTGTGCTGACAACACTTTCTCCAGTCGCACAGGCGACGACTTGTACATGGATACACGGATAAAAAATTCTGAAGGCCTCATAATATGGGATGAAGAAGTTGACGCGATATATCCTGAATCGGCTCGTCCCTTTGGCTTGGGCGCTCCCGATTCATGTATCGGTGACAAACCCACCGTGCCGATTCGATGTGTGGAATTCATCAATGGCGGAATTTGTGTCATCCATCCTGACAGTATCGATGACCGGGGCGACATAAACCTCAACGATGTCCCCTATGAGATCGCCGATGCCGTTCTCTTCTCGAACTATTTTGTGTACGGCATCAGCGTGTTTACTCGCAATCCCGCCGGGCAGACGGCGGCCAGTGATGTCAACGCCGATGGTCTGACTCTGACTGTAGCCGACCTGGTTCAGTTGATCAGAGTTATCATTGGCGATGCCAACCCGGTCCCCAAACCGGTAACTCCATATGCTGACCAGTTAGTACTGTCTGATAAAGTGGTAAACGATGTCCTCCATGTCAGATCCGAGGCGGTCTCAAGTATTGGTGCGGCTCATTTAATCTACAAACTAACAGGTGATATTGAGATTTCGGATATAACTCCGGGTCTTGATGTTGCCAATATGGATATGGCTTACAGCGTCGTTGACGGGCAACTTCGGATTCTCATTTACAATATCGGAGAGAACTATATTCCCAAAGGCACCAGAGAACTCGTGAGGATTGAGTACGAAGGCTCTGGATCAATCGAGTTGGCTTCATCAGACTTTGTCGACTATTTTGCACGGCAGTACAGCACCAGTTACAAGGGATCGGCTCTTCCGAAAGAATTTGCTCTTAAGCAAAACTACCCGAATCCATTTAACCCGCTGACGACAATCTCATTCTCACTACCACGCCAATCAGAATGGGCGCTTGATATTTACAATGTTACCGGTAAGCTGGTAAGACGATTTGAAGGTTCCAATGGCGCCGGTAATGTTAGTTTTGATTGGGACGGTACAGCCAACGGCGGCAATACGGTTGCGTCGGGTATCTATTTCTATCGCCTGAAGGCTTCGGACTTTAGCGACACAAAGAAAATGGTACTGCTCAAATAGAGCATAGAAAAACCCCCACTATATTCTTTCCTGATGGAGGCTCGTTGATTTATCGGCGAGCCTTCTTATTATTTGTGGTAGTCTGTGTGATGCAGAATCGAAAAGGCGCGAAACAACTGCTCTAACAAAACTGGTCGAACCAATTGGTGAGAAAAGGTCATGGGAGAAAGAGATAGGCGATAATCCGCACCGGCCAGTAGAGATGGATCGAGCCCGTAGGCGCCACCGATAATAAACTGCATTCGCCCACCGCATCGTTCCCGCCATTGTTGTAACGCATCGGCGAATTTATGACTGGTGTAGTGATTTCCGCTGTCGGTGAGAGCTATCGTAAACTTAGTGCTTAGCTGTGCTCTGATTCTGTCCAACTCTGATTTCTTTATCTGGTCAGGGGATTGTTTGGAGGAATCTTTGCGGGATGAGACGATGATTGTTTCAACGGTTGCGTATTTCTTCAGGAGTTTTTCATAGTGGGTGCAGGCATTGTCCACCCATTCGACCTTGCCTTTGCCGACTGCAATGATGCTAATTCTTAGCATGGGGGATAATCTTGACGATCAGGTGACGCGAGCGAGGGCCATCAAACTCGCAGAAGTAGATTGCCTGCCACGTACCGAGTACAAGATGCGACTCATGAACGAGAATTGTCTCGGAAAAACCGAACAGGCTTGCCTTTATGTGGGCGTCAGAATTCCCCTCGGCGTGATGGTAGCCATCGGATTGCGGAAATGATCTTTGTAATTTGCTTAGGATGTCCCGTTTTACGTCCGGGTCGGCATTCTCATTTATTGTTACGGCCGCCGTTGTATGGGGCACGAACAGAATAATCTGGCCCTCATGGCAACCACTTTCACTTAACAAGCGATTGATCTCACCGGTGATGTCGATGAGTTCATCGCGGTGGTGAGTCTTGACCTCTAACGTAATCATTCAAACAACGCCTCTACAACCTTTGATGAATCAAACTCCTGGATGTCCTCGACGCCCTCTCCAAGTCCGATAAATTCCACAGGGACCTCCAACTCTTCCGCGATGGCAATGAGAACACCCCCCTTGGCAGTGCCATCGAGCTTGGTGATTATTAGTCCATCGCAACCTACGGCATCAGTAAATACGCGCACCTGGTTGAGGGCGTTCTGCCCGGTGGAGCCATCGATAATCAGTTTGGAGAGTATTGTAGAGCCCTCGACCGCTTTGTCTATAACTCTTCGTATTTTCTTAAGTTCTTCCATCAGGTGCGATTTTGTATGGAGGCGTCCGGCCGTGTCGACCAGGAGAATGTCAGCCTGCCGTGCCTTAGCTGCTTGGGCGGCATCAAATGCTACCGAGGCCGGATCGGCCCCTTCCTGGGACCTTATGATATCGACCCTGGCACGGTCGGCCCAGATACTGATCTGATCTATCGCTGCAGCCCGGAACGTGTCGCAGGCAGCTATGATAACTTTCTTGCCCTGGTTAGAGAGATGGGTGGCCAGTTTGCCAATAGTAGTGGTCTTGCCGACCCCATTAACGCCAACAATGAGCCAAACGACTGGTTTGGTTTCAATCGGAGATTCGTCAGTATCGTTGGACAGGAGAATGCTTCTGATCTCGTTCTTCAGCAGGTCAATCACCTGCTCGCCTTCGGTCAGATTCTCTTGAACCGCCTTTTCCCGAATGGTTTCAATCAGTCGCATGGTTGCTTTTACGCCGACGTCCGCTTCGATCAGAATCTCTTCAATTTCCTCCAGAAGGTCATCGTCGATTTTTCTGCGAAGAACTACACGTGATATCTTGCCAAGAATGTTGTCTTTTGTTTTTGACAACGACTCTCTAAGTTTCTGAAACGGATTAGCCATTTAGTTGGAACGCTTACGAGTCGCTGTCGCTCTCGGTCGCTATCTCGGGACTCAGTCTGTCCTTGACCGACTGCGGGATTTCAACTTCTTTAGTGTCCATGGTCGTCTCAAGGCTTACACCGTCACTCTCGCCGCCAGAATCGGCATCGGAGAATTTGACTCCTACTAACTTGGAGATTCCGGGCTGGTCCATGGTCACGCCATAGAGATTTTCAGCGGCTTCCATCGTGATCTTGTTATGAGTGATGACAATGAACTGCGTTTGGCGACTAAACGAAGCGATCATCTTGAGGAAACGATGACAATTGGCATCGTCTAGCGGTGCATCAATCTCATCCAAAATGCAGTACGGTGACGGTTTAACAAGGTAGAGGGCGAAAAGCAGCGAGATTGCCGTTAGAGCCCGTTCGCCGCCCGACATCATTGTGATTGCCAGAAGTTTTTTGCCCCTCGGGCGAGCGACAATCTCGATACCTGACTCCAGTGGATTGCTTGGGTCTTCCAAACGAAGTTCCGCTTCACCACCACTGAACAGCTCCAGAAACAGCTTTTTGAAGTTTACCTGGACTTTGGAGAATGCGTCCAGGAACAACTCTCGGGCGGTCTGATTGATTTTTGTTATTGTCGATTCCAGATCAGACTTTGCTTTGATCAGGTCGGTGAGGTGCTCATTGAGGAACTTCTCTCGTTCGGCAGCTTCATTGTACTCTTCCAGAGCCAGTAAATTGACGGCTCCAAATCTCTTGGCCGATTCTTTTTGTTCGTAAAGGTGTTTTCGCGCTTCCTCAGAATCAAATTCCTGTTCCGGTTTCTGAATCGCAGCGGTACGAATATCGAGTTCGTAATCTTCCTGAATCCGCTCGACGATGGTGCTGATTTCTGATTCCAGGCTGTTTAAGCGCAGGTCAAGTTTATGAAGTTCAGTGCTGGAGTTTTCGCGGGAAGACCGCAGTTCTTTGACCGTTTTTTCATGGCCACCGATCTTTTCAAGAAGATCACCCTGGCGGACCTTTAGGGCCGTCTGTTTTTCCGTGGTTCCCATTCTTGATTCAAAGATTTCTTTTAGCGTCGTTTCTTTATGTGCGATTGTCTGTTCGGCGCCTTGAATATCGGAGTAGGCAGTTTCAGTTTCCTGTTTCTTTGCTGCGACGGTGTTGCCGATCTCCTGCTGAAGTTCCTGCTGATGACGTATCTTACTCTCCGCCTGCTCGATCTTGCTCTTCACTTCGACAATGCGTACCTGCAGTCTGGATACTTCCTCTGAAGCTTTCAACGAAGCCGATTCCAAATCTTCCAGTCGAACACCCGACTTAGTCAGCGTCTGCATCAGATTCTCTTTTTGATCGGCCAATTGATTGTAATCAAGGCCCAGAGAATACTGACGTCCGCGAATTTTCTCGAGTTTCTCTCGCTGTTGTTTCACCTCTCGTTCCAGTCGTTCCAACTCCGTACGGGCAGTTTTTTGCTCGTAGCCGGTTTGGTCAATATTTTTTTGACAGGCGGCTAACTCTTCCTGCAGGCTTTCCATATTTCCGGCCAGATTGGCCGATTCTGCTCTGAGTGAACCAATGTTGGCAGTGACCTGGTTTCGGTTCTGACCGTTCTCGGTGAGTTTCGTATCCAGTTCGGCCAGGTTCTTTTTTTCCTCGGCTACTTTTTCTTTTCTTCTGAAAAGAGGGAAGGAGTCATCGGATCCGCCGGTTACAATGTTTTTTCCATAAACCGTGCCATCCGTGGAGACGGCCATGAAGCCGTAGGGGAGTTTCTCTAATAAGTCGACAGGGGTTGAGTCGGTTGGTCTAAAGATGGCGATGCGCGCCAGTATAGCCTGCATAAGCGGTCTCAATTGTTCATCGGTGGAAACAAATGAATCGAGCCAACCGATGAACTGATCGTCTTCTATTTCGGGTCGCTTCACGACAGGATTGATCATCCCGGTGTCCGGGACCAGAATTCCGACCCGACCGGACCTGTTCTCTTTCAGGTACTTGATAATCTGTTCGGCGGTGTTGCGATTGTCGCATATTAGAAAGCCTGATATCTCGCCGAGTCCGGCCTCCAGCGCGATCTCCATACCGTCGACGGGCACGAATTTTTCGGCAACTGTTCCCGAGATACCCGGCCACCGCTCACGCTCTTCCATGGCGGCCACGACTCCGGATTCATGTCCTTCAAAATGAAGAATCATGTCTTCGAGCAGTTCTTTCCTGGCCTGGCATGCTTCCACCGAAGCATTCAGGCTGGCCTGCTCGTTGTTCAGCCGCTCGTTTTCTTCGATAGTTGCTTCCAACCGAGTCGAAACTTTGGCAAGTTGCTGTTCGCTTTCGTTCTTTCGGTTTTGACAGATTTCGAACGCCTGCCGAGCATGATTCATTTTTTCTTTAAGGGCTGACAATTGAGATGATTCGGTCTGACATCCCGTTTCAAGTTGTATGATAAGATCGGACAACTCGGTTTCCTGGGACTTGAGGTTCTCCTCTTCGGTACGTCCCGAAGAGAGCTTGCCTTCTAATTCGATAAGTCGATGGTTCTCCTGGTCTTTTGAAGCGCGAGCTTCAAGAAGGCGGCGGTCTGCCTCTGTCTGGGCGATAGTGGCCGATTCAAAATTACGACTGACTGATTCAAAGGAAGTCTTGTATTCACCCAATTCCTTATTTGCTTCCTCGGTCTGCTCAGTAAGTATTCCAGATCGAGTCTGAAGGGCATCAATGTCGTTGTTGTTGCGCTCAATTACAGCGCGGGCGTTTGACTCCTTTTCCTTTAGGACGGATATCTCTGTTTCCAGTCCATGAGCACGTTCTGATATTTCGTATACTTCGTTGCCGATCCGGTTGAGTTCCTGTTCCATGTCGATCTGCTCTTTGCGGTGGCTCTCCAGTTCGGAACCAAAGCGATCAATTTCGCCGGATCCGGCGGCGACTACGTCGGAGAGGGTGTCGATTCTGGCCTTAAGTTCACGCTTTTCCTGGTCGACAGACTTGATGCGGCAGGAACCGAGATACAATTCCCAATCTCGAATGTCATTCTTTATCGTCTGGTAACGCTCGGCCTTTTTGTACTGGCGCTTGAGTGAGTTTACGCGTGTTTTTACTTCGCCATAGATATCCTGAAGGCGAAGAAGGTCCTGCTCGGTAGCATCCAGTTTTCGGATGGCCGCTTTTTTGCGTTGCTTGTATTTTGTAATCCCCGAAGCTTCTTCAAACAGGAAGCGGCGTTCTTCGGCTTTGTCTGATATCACAGCTTCAATCATGTCTTGCTGGATAACAGAATAAGAATGAGCGCCAATTCCAGTGTCAAAGAATAACTCCGAAATGTCCTTAAGTCGACACGGGACCTTGTTCAGAAGATACTCTGAATCACCACTCCTGAACAGTCGCCTTGTGATCTGGATCTCGGTATATTCAGTGGGCAGAACTCCGCGATTATTTACCAGAGTGAGACTGACCTCGGCCATCCCCAACGGCTTTTGATTTCGCGCGCCGTTGAAAATAACCTCTTCCATCTTGCTACCGCGCAGCATTGAGACTCGCTGCTCGCCGAGCACCCACCTCATGGCGTCAAGAATATTAGTCTTGCCGCAACCGTTAGGTCCGACGATAGCGGTTACGCCGTTGGAAAACTTGACAGTGGTTTTATTGGCAAAGGACTTAAAGCCCAGAATATCTATTCTCTTTAAATACACGATTCCTCCAGATCACAAGGTGCGGACACGGGAAGCGGGGGAGTTAGTTCTTGCAATGTTTCAAAACCCCCAGCATGTCGAACATAGAGCGGTAAATATTGCGTTCGTCGCGAAGATACTTAGTTTTTATTTCCAGATTATAAAATGGCTCGCCGCGGTGATTTCCCCGGCCTACCCGCACTGCTTGCGGGAAACTGAGAAGTATACTGGACGTAAATGACGACTGAGCCAGATTGAGATCAATCAACAGATCGTAGCCCTGTTCCTGAAGCATCTTCACGTAATTTTTTTTGGGGAGGCCCGACCAGGTGAGCTGATCAGACGTAGGGGAGAGTATTTGAAAGCCTTTGCGCGGGTAAATATCATGAACTTTGATTCCCGGCATGGCCAGCAATGAGAAGTTGGAGCCTTTGAACATCTCTTTGAGCGTTGGTAGGAACTGCTTGACCAGGGTGAGTTCTCTAAGTCCGGCCGGAAGGCAGACCAAAACATTTCTCGGCTGCATCAGGGCGGCGGGGAATTCATGGTCAACAGCTACTACTCTTCCCTTCATTTGACGGAGCTTTACTTGGGCCAACATATCTCTGAGGCTCATACCCGGTCCTATTCTCCGCTCCCACTGCCGGTATCACTCGGGGAATCAGCGAGTTGCGGATTGAGGTAATTATCAATATTCATCTGGTCAATATAAACCCTTGATATTCGTCTTGTCTCCGGGTCGGCGAGATTTACCTCTTCGCCATTTAATTCCATATCGACCGAACGGGGCACGCCTACAGAGATCAGCAGTCGATACTCAGCTTCGGCCTCGTAGGATCGACCGGGCATAAGGTTGCGAAAGAGCACCGTGTCGCCATCAGCCAGGACGGTCGCCCAGCTTTCACCGCGCGGTGTAAGTTTCAGCTTCAACGGTTCGTCTGCCTTGTAACCGGGTACGTTCCAGTCGTAAGAAGCCAGGTCAGTTCGGTCAGACGAGGCTGATTGTTCCGATGCTTCGCCGGAGCTTTTTGGCTGCGAGGCAGTTGGGTCGGAAAAGAACAACTTGAAAACTGTTATGAAGACAATGAATGTCACGACGATAGCTCCAAACAACCAGCCCAGCTTCTTTATCAGATTTGACTCAGATTCGGTCTCAGAATTTCCGGAAGTTTCTGTATCCCCTTTAGACTTAGATGTTTCTTCTTCCGGCGGTTGTTCTTCCAGTTCAATTCTGATTGCTTCCCTGGTCCGAGTATAATCAACTCCCATTGCCTCACAGTATGACTTTGCAAAGAGGTTGAAGTATAGTTCCGAAGGAACCGCCTTGGTGTCGCCGGTCTCAATGCTCGTGAGGTTAGACTCACTTATTTTGAGTCGCACCGAGAGATCTTCAAGAGTGATACCCTTTTGCTCTCTCTCCAGTCTTAGCAATTCGCCGAGTTTCTGATGGATATCGTTCATGCTTCTTCGTCTTGTCTTTCTTTCAAGGCCAAAATCTCCCCGGCCAGATTGTCAAGCAGGGTGCGGGGAAAACCAATGACATTATCCAAATTCCCTTTAATAGTGTCAACCAAAAAAGCTCCCATTCCTTGGATGCCATAGGCTCCCGCCTTATCAAGAGGCTCACCGGAGGAAACATAACTTCGGATCTGATCCGGCGTAACCGAGTTGAATTTCACCTTGGTCAACTCATGCCCTGATGCAACTATCTCAGAATTCCGAGCAAATGCGAGCGCCGTGCAAACAGTATGTATTTTTCCCGCCAGTCGGCTCAAAGTCAGTACTGCTTCCTCTTCATCCGAGGGCTTTCCCAGAACTTTATTGTCAAGCACAACGATAGTGTCGCACCCGATCACGATAGAATTCTCATCTGCCCGTGAAGAGACCTCCAGCGCTTTTTCCTCCGCCATTCGTATGGCGAAAACGACAGGCTCTTCATCCGGGAGTATCACTTCGTCGACTTTGGGAATCACCCGTTCAAACTCGAAGCCGATTTCAGCAAGGAGCCTCTTTCGCCGGGGAGAGCCTGAGCCCAGAATAATCTGGCTGCTCTCAGCGAGTTTTATAATATTGTTATTCTTCATGTTCAAGAAGGATGGTCACCGGTCCGGAATTGGTCAGTTTGACTTCCATACTGGCGCCAAACTCGCCGGTAGCCACTTTCAGTTCTGAGGCACGCACCAACTCAACGAAACGGTTGTAGAATTTCTCGGCCTTTTGCGGTTCCATTGCTTCGGAAAACCCCGGACGCCTGCCTTTACGGGAATCAGCGTACAGGGTAAATTGCGATACTATCATGATCTCGGCGCCGATATCCAGAGCTGACAGATTCATCTTCCCCTGCTTATCCTCAAATATCCTGAGATTCACGGCTTTGTCCGCCAATATGCCACAGAAGTCCTCCTGGTCATCTTTGTGGGTGCCGTGAAGCAGCAACAGTCCTGCTTTAGTGGAGCTGAATAGAGCGCCATCAATCCAGACCTCGGCGGCGGCTGTTCTCTGCAACAATACTCTCATAATTGTACATCCATAACGAGGCCCAATATAGTCGAAAGTGTTGAATGCACAAAGGTTTAAGATGTTGATAGGCTGTGCGGTGGAAGAGACCATTTGATTTTGAGCTGTACGTATTTTGCTATTGGATTGTATTCCAACTGTGGCTATACTTACGGGAATTGAGACAGTCTGGTAATTGTTCCATTTTGTGGGAACTGATCTGAAACCCGGCTGTTGTATTGGCCAACACTTTGTAAGTAAATCTGAATTCTTGGAGGATATTATGAGTCAGCCAGTCATTATTACAGATGACAGCTTCGAACAGGAAGTACTCAAAGCCGAGACCCCGGTCATTGTCGATTTCTGGGCTACCTGGTGTGGTCCGTGCAAAATGATTGCACCGATCTTGGAAGAGATCGCCGGTGAATATGGCGAGAAAGTGAAAGTCGCCAAACTTGATGTCGATTCAAACAACAAGACCGCGGCCCAATACAATATTATGTCGATTCCCTCGTTGCTGTTTTTCAAGAATGGTGAAGTAGTCGATCAGGTTGTGGGCGCTATTCCGAAAGCTCAACTGAGCCAGCGTTTAGACAAAATCTTGACCTGAGAGTATTGTACTCAAAAGTGATTGTAGGCCGGGCGATGCTAAGTTGTCCGGCCTTTTCTAAATGTTACTCGGCAGGGGCCGATTTACAAATATAGGACAATCGGCCGGAACAAACTGTTGGTCAGGTTCATTTTACTTATGGATACTGTACTGCAAATTGTGTATAATCTTGACTGGGATTGATAAATGGACTTTTACGATCTGCTGACGTTGGGAGTATTTATTGCCGTCTGGCTGTTTCTGGTAACGAAAGTGTTCCCGAAGTATGGCGTGGGCGGTTGAGGGCCACCACCCCAAAATCTTCCGGCGGAAGATGATGAAACAAGAAAAACAACCGAAAGGTCAAACTCGGATAATTCCTGATTGATGCTAATTTCAAGTCTGATCAGGATATGACGATAAGAGTAGAATATGCGGCAGTTCTCAAACAGAGGTGGATTTGGACGCGGTTTACGTATTGGACCGGGGTCGATGTCGCCATTTATAAAGGTGATGATAATCGCCAACCTGGCGATTTATATTCTCCAGCACATGATGCCGGAGCTATCGCGGGCGGCAGGTTTGGTTCCGGCGCTCTTTTTCTCTGATTTCCCGAACAAGCTCTATCAGCCTTTTACATACATGTTCCTGCATGGTGGATTTGGACACATTTTATTCAATATGTTTGCTCTCTGGATGTTTGGAACCGAGATTGAACATACTTGGGGAAGTCGCTCATTTGGGAAATTCTATATTCTGGCGGGTCTCTCTGGAGCGCTATTGACTCTGATGGTTTATTCCGGCC
>JAUXBO010000124.1 GCA_030619345.1 Candidatus Zixiibacteriota bacterium
GCTGGTAACAAATTTCCGGCTGTAATGCATAGAGGAGTCGGTCATATCAGCGATTTCAAAATAATCAGCCACGGCAAGAAGGAACTGAGCCGACTGGTTACCGTATGACAAACCGTTTTCCAGATGGACTGCGGCCGTGTCAAAGGCATTCTCAAGAAAGTAAGCCTGTGCCCGAATCAGACTAGCGACCGCTTCGTCGGCACCAAATTCTGTCATCCGTTTCGCTTCGGTTCGTGCCCGAGAGTAATTGCCGCTGCGGAGACTTACCCTGGCCAGCCAGTAATGTGACCGAGAGTCCTCGGGAAACTTCCGTACAAACAGACCGGCTTCATTCAAAGCATCGTCAACCATGTCGAGTCGCAGCATAATACGGCAGGCACCTTCGTAAGACTCCGGCAGTACAGAATCAACATCGTTGATCGACATATAGAAATGCAATGCATCTAAGTACTTCAGTTGGCCCTCTTCTGCCAGAGCATGGCCAAATAGTCCGACTGGCGAGGCAGGTTGATTGTCGGCCAGTTCCTGGAAGAGGTCTTGTGCATCCTCAAACTTGTATTCATCCAGCAAAGTCAGCCCCTGCTGGAACTTACTCCCGTGCGGAGTCTTACTGTCGCTGGAGCAACCAACGATTATCGAAATGGCCATTAGAGTCAAAATGTATTTCTTCATCATCATCCCTATATTTGATCGCAAATTATTAGACGACATAAGTATCGGCATTTTAGCCAGAGGCTAATCAGCCGATGACTTAGAATGTATTAGATTCTACCGGGGGTAAAAGAAAATTCTTCAAAATTTGTAGCAAAATCCAGTCCAAAGTGTAGAAAATAATAGTGAAAGAACTATTAACAGGTTATATTTAGTTATGGTCACGCTTACTTCGGAAGGCTTGCACAAATATTATAAGAAACGGGCCGTTGTGAATGGGGTCTCGATTACCGTCAATCCTGGCGAAGTCGTTGGCCTGCTTGGACCTAATGGAGCCGGTAAGACAACTACGTTCTATATGACAATCGGCTTCATAAAGCCGGACAAAGGCAAGGTCTTTCTGGGTGACCGTAATATCAGCCGGTATGCTATGTATCGGAGAGCGAATCTTGGTATTGGATACTTGGCCCAGGAGGCCTCGGTTTTTAGAAAAATGACGGTCGAAGAGAATATCAAAGCGGTTTTACAGTACCGAAAGATGAGCCGATCTAAACGGAAAGAGCGGCTGGAAGAGCTTCTGGAAGAGCTGGATATCATCCATCTTCGCAAGGCAAAAGCATATACTCTTTCAGGCGGTGAAAGAAGGCGCGTGGAGATTACCCGGGCGTTGGTCAATGAACCGAAATTCATGCTTCTCGATGAACCATTTGCGGGAATCGATCCTATTGCCGTAGAAGACATACAGAAGATTATCGCCCGTTTGGTTGAACGTGGACTGGGCGTCTTGATAACTGATCACAATGTTCGCGAGACCCTCTCGATTTGTTCCCGAGCCTACATAATGTGTGATGGGAAGATATTGAAAGAAGGTACGGCCGAGTTTTTGGCCAATGACCCTGAGGCACGGAAGATATACCTGGGTGAGAAGTTCCGATTAAACTGATTAGCCGGGTTGAGTGTTTAATATATGAACGATATAGGTGCACCTGATAAACCACTGTGAATACAGTCCGATACTGCTAATAGAACAATGAAAGAGACAAATTCATTACTCAGCAGTACGGGAAATAGAAGATCATGAAATTAGGACTTAGTCTAAATGTATCGTTAAGGCAGACGCTGGCACCACAGTTGATTCAATCGCTGAAAATGCTGCAAATGCCGGTGTTGAAACTGGAACAGACCGTTCGTTTGGAACTGGCTACCAATCCGCTGCTGGAAGAGATTGAAGAAGTCGAACCCGAAGCCGATCAGGTTGAAGACGCCAAGGAAGAGGAAAAGGAATCTGATACTATCGACTGGGATGAGTATCTCTTTGACGATGACGAAGGATACAAGGTCAAAGAATTCCGGGAGACACCGGAAGAAAGGTACGAAGGGGCAGCCTCTCAGAGCATTAATCTGTACCAGCATTTGCAGGATCAACTCGCCCTGTTAAAGCTATCTGAGCAGGAACATCTCATTGGCGAATATATAATTGGGAATGTTTCACCGGAGGGCTACCTGACCATCTCAGTACCTGAAATGGCCAGTGAACTCGATATCGAGAGCGCCGCGATAGAAGCGGTGCTCGAGAAAATCCAGAGGTTTGACCCTATTGGAGTAGCCTCGCAGGGTCTTCGCGAATCGCTGATGATCCAGATGAAGGAGAAAGGCCTTGAGGATTCTCTGCCTTATCGAATTGTAGATGAACATATTCACCAGCTTGATCGCAAGTCAATTCTTCAAATAGCCAAACTGATGTCGGTTCCGGTTGATAAAGCCCAAAACGCCATGGGCGTGATCAAATCGCTAAATCCCACTCCAGTTCATGGACGGTTTGAACCGGCGGCTATGCCGGTGGTTCCGGACCTTGTCATTGAGCGCTTTGGTGATGAGTTTGTTGTCTTGCACAATGATGCCTACGTCCCCCGCCTTCGGATCAATGCCAACTATAAGAATCTGGTCCGTCGTGGAAGTGACTCCTCCAAAGACACCAAAGACTATATCAGGCAGAAACTGGAACAGGCCCGCTGGCTGTTGAATTCAATCAATCAGCGTCGATCAACAATGATTCGTGTCATGGAAGCTATCATAGAAAAGCAGCGAGGTTTCTTTGAACAGGGACCGACATTCCTTAGGCCGCTAATCATGGAAGATATCGCCCGTGAAGTATCAATGAACGTAGCCACAATCAGTCGGGTGTCGAATAGCAAGTACGTGCAAACTCCGTTCGGTGTTTACGAAATCAAGTATTTCTTCAATTCCGGTATCGCCAAACAGGATGGCACCGATATGGCCAAGCGGTCGGTCAAGCAGCGTATTTCTGAGATCATCAAGGACGAACCGATGGAAAAGCCGCACTCGGATCAGGAAATTTATCGGCTGCTGAATGCCGAAGGAATAAAACTCGCCCGTCGCACGGTGACCAAGTACCGTGAAGAAATGAAAGTCCAGCCGGCCCGGCTCAGGAAGAGAGTTACGGCATAGTAACCCGCGACCGACTGGCAGAAAAGAAACTCGATCCAAACAGGTCCATAGGAGTGGACATCTAAAATGCCTGAATTACTTTCAAAATTGATCGCAAATCCAGAGACGACAGCATCGCTGCCAGCCAATAAGTTATCGTCATCAATTGACGAGCGTCTTACTTGCAGGCAAAATGCAGCCATACTCCGATTTTTTACGTATGTATATATGAAAGCCAAAAACGCCCAGAAGAGGGGTGTTGACATAAACAGGGTGGATCCGGTCGGTTTGAACCGGGTAAATTTAAGATATTGAAAGGAGACGTTTGCTATGCAGAAAAACATAACGGCTCGTCATTTTGATCTTACGACTGAGATGAAGCAAAAGTGTGAAGATGAGATGGATGGGCTCAGCCGCTTCTTTGATAACATTATTTCCGCCGACTTAGTCCTGGACACTGAGCGACATCGCCGCAAAGCGGAGTTGAAGGTAAAAGTTTACAATACTGTTATTTCCGGCACCGGAGAGACGGATGATCTTTACAATTCTATATCAGCGGCCGTAGAAAAAGTCAAAGTCCAGCTAATCAAGCACAAGGGGAAGCTCAAGGATAAAGATCCCGAAGAGATTAAAGAGACCATCAGCAGCCTGACCCAACCGACTACCGATGTTGACGAGATTGATGTCTAACGATTTCTGATTCTGATATTGAATTAATGAAGGCAGGACCGTTGCAGGTCTTGCCTTTTCTTGTTCCGCTTACACGTTGTGTCAGGTCTCACAATCTACTGATGGGGTTCCCCCCTCACACCAACTCCCCACGCATGGTAATCACCGCCTGACCCAAGAGCAGAACTCGCTCGCCTTTCAACTGCAGTCTTACTTCTCCCCCGCGTTTGGATGCTTGATAAGCGAGCAGCTTTTCCTTGCCGAGTTTCCCGGCCCAGTATGGAGCCAGCACACAATGAGCCGAGCCCGTCACCGGGTCTTCATTGATCCCCACCCTTGGTGCAAAAAAACGGGAGACACAATCATACTCGCTCTCACCTTGTGCGGTAACTATCAGACCACGCACATCGATCTGCTTGAGCAAACCAAAATCCGGCTGCAAACTTCGCACATCATTTTCGGACTGAAGTTCCACAATCATATCGAACATCGACATCCCGACATAGATCGGTGTGGCACCAATCGCTTTGATCAAGCCCTCCGGAGGATCACAATCAGTCGGCGGCTTGGACGGAAAGTCGAGAGTTACGTTATCACCATCAAGTGAAGCTGTTAGCTCTCCACTTAGCGTCTGGAAATTGATGGTAGTATCTAAATCTACAATGCGGTCAATAAACAACAGGAAGGCCGACGCCAGAGTCGCGTGGCCGCAGAGTTCTACCTCCACCTCGGGAGTAAACCACTTCAGATGATAGCCGGTTTCTATCGGATATAAAAAAGCTGTTTCAGCCAGATTCATTTCGGCAGCTACATTTTGCATCCAGCTGTCATCAGCAGGACCTTCCATGAGACAAACCGCTGCTGGATTTCCGCTGAATGGTCGGTTCGTGAAAGCATCTATCTGTACTATCCTCTGAGACATACACTAATGATAGCGGACTGAATGAACTGCCGCAACATCTATATAGGTAGAGCTGATGGACTAGTTCGGCACATCGATCTAATCTGTACAATTGTTGAATAAGTAACCCGCAGGACTATATCAATTCGATCCCTGGCCGATATTCTAATAAGAGACGATAATGGGGTTGGGTCGTATCAGGTGGGCAGTTCGATCCAACAAAACTGAGTGGGCTGGATAAAATATTGTGTCACCTTTGACGCTCTGGAGTTTACAAAATGACCACAGCCTGTGAGGAATACATTCACCTTTCAATTGCCTCAATCACAGAAGATTCTGTTCTCGGTTTTGATCTTTATCAACCCGGTGGCTCTGAACCAAAACTCTATCGAAGCAAAAACATCCCAATATCGACATCCGATCTGAGGAAACTTCATGAACTAGGCCAGGAATTCTTGTTGGTTCCCCAAAATCAACGATTTGTTCTGCTTGATCACCTTTGCGAATCACTTCCGAACATGATCGCTGATCAGACTATCCCGGTACGACAAAAGTATGAAGTACTGACAGAAACTTCGGTCGCCATGATGACCAACTTGTATGAAGACCCCTCGCTTCCAGAGAGTGTCAAATTCCTTATTAAGCAGGCTCGTCATCATGTAACTCTTGCCCTCTCCAATGAAGAAGCGCACAGCACCATATTGGCTGGCGGATTTGAAGCCTCACCAATGATTGCTCACGCTATACATGTCTCAAATCTGGCTATTCTGGTAGCCATGAGGTGCGGTATTAGCGAGCCGGATCAACTCTTTGAGGTTTGTTTGAGCGGTCTTTTGCACGAGGTAGGCAAAGTCGTTATAGATAAGAAAATTTTCGAACGCAGTCAGAGTCATGGCCGCATCCCCAACCGTCGCCTCAAAACCTATCCGGCCATCGGCGGTGATATCATGGCCAAGACTAAAGTCATACCAGAGAACACTCTCAGGGCCATTGTCGAACATCAGGAGCGTCTCGATGGTTCAGGGTTTCCACGGGAACTTGAAGCTACTGACATTGGCACAAGTGCCCGTATTGTATCAATTTGTGATTTCTACGATGAAACCATCAGGTTCGGCGAGAATAATGTAAAGCCGAAACCGTATACTGTCCTGTCACATCTGAAAAACGCACCGCAGAGATTCGACAACGGAATCGTTCTCGAACTAATACGTCTATTTGCAGGTTCAAACTGATGATCATAGCGGGTGTCCCAAAGAGAGTAGGGTCACTCATTAAGCTAAAAACAGAACTGAGATTCCGATTATCGCTATCACTGCACCCATCCAGGCACGGGCAGTCACTTTTTCTTTGTAGAGCCAGATAACCAGCGGGATGACCATCACCGGTGTCATCGAATTCAGTGTCGATGCAATCCCGGTGGGGATATACTTTACCGCGACCAGTGACATCCAGACGCCGAGAAATGGCCCAACCACCGCACCGGCAGCACAAAACCCAACGGCCGGGAGATTCTTGAATGCCTTTAGGACTGAGACCAACTGCCCACGAGCGCCTGAAATCAGCCAGATTATCAGAACAGAGGCCAGAATCCTAACGTATGATGCTTCCAATGGCTCGACTGTCCCGCCTGCGTTGAACATCGCATGTTTGGCAAGAACCAATCCGCTGGCCTGCCCAAACGCCGCTCCCAGAGCATAGAAGACGCCCTTTATAAGACTTCCGGAATCGGGGTGATCGCCGACGAGGTTGTTATGTTTTTTGGTCCGAACATTCCTTTCCGCTACCACCCAGACTATCCCGCCTACTGTGATTCCGATTCCAAGCAGGTCAAGCGCACGAAGGGTTTCCCCGAGAAAAATCCAGGCGATCAATGTGGTGATTATCGGAGTTGATGAAAAGACTATCGCCGTAAGGCGGGGACCAATCATCACCAGCGCCTTGAACCCGCAACTGTCCCCAAAAACAAGCCCAACTATTCCCGAGATAGACAACCAGAGAATTTGAGAGTTATTGATTTCCGAGGGAAAGAGATCACCGGTGGTAATTAGAAGGATGCTGGCGTATATCAGGGTGGCGAATACCAAGCGTATCTTATTGACAAAAAACGATCCGATCCTCTTACCGCCTTCGGCAAAAAAGATAGTCGTAAATGCCCAAAGGGCCGAGGTCGACAGCCCGGCCAATTCACCGATAAATCTCATCCATCCAATATATGGGCCATTCATACAAACACAACAGACATAGCCTGAGTGACAGGCACTGCCTGTCTGATATAAGTGTGA
>JAUXBO010000151.1 GCA_030619345.1 Candidatus Zixiibacteriota bacterium
CCGAATGATTGCTAGCCACGCCCCGGTCCATCCTATGGAATTGGGGGTGCGTGGCAGGGGCAACCAGGGAGGATGATCGCCCACTTCAGGCACAAACGTGCCTACACCAAGTTAGCGAAGAAGAATCATTTTCTTTGTCTCGCTGGTGTTAGCGACAGTCAATCGGTAGAAATAGACGCCACTGCTTACGCCACCGCCGTGGCCGTCTTTAGTATCCCAGAGTACAGTATGTTCACCGGGAGTTAGTGGAGCATCGAGTAAGGTCGCCACAACCTGGCCTACAACATTGTAGACGACAAGTTGCACCTGCGCATTTATCTTAACATCGAAACTGATACTGGTCGAGGGATTAAACGGATTCGGGTAGTTCTGCTTTAGTTGGAATTTCTCGGCCACGGTCTGGTTTACATTGTCATTGATACTTGCGGCAATACCTACATTTAAATCAGCCGTAATGACACTGCCGCTTTCGCTAATTTTCCCAACACTTACCAGTGTGGCACCGCTGAGATATGAATCGGAATTGGGAAGACTGGTGGTATTGAACCCGGTTTTACCGCCTGTGCCCGGGAATGGGTCGGCCGCGTCACCCTGATCAATTGTCTGTTCGAGCTCAAACAGACCGTCAGCCTGTTCAAGACCCACCAAATAATGATTTGCTCCCGGCTGACCTGTGTACCACTCCTGAGTATTGTTCGGTTTGTTCTTATCGATATGCCAGATCAGCAGGCCGTGACCTGGCAGATAAGCGTCATAGCCGGTTTTCTGACGATTTTCGATTAGAAAATACTCATTGCTGGCAGCGCCAGAGTTCCACAGGCGATAGATCGATCCGCCCTGTTCCACCGGACTAATTGCTTCTGCCCCTCGGTTTGTAGTCACGTTTACCGGTGCAGCGAAACCCATCTGTATCCGACACCAGGCCGAAGGATGGGCCGGCGAGGAACCCATGAGGGCAGGACCAAGCCAGCTGCCGAAAGACATCACTCCCCAGCGTCCGATACCGTTGGACGAATAATCCGTATCATAGAGATCAGGCAACCCAAAAACGTGTCCCAGTTCGTGTGCGTAGACACCTATGGTCATATCTCCTGGAGTCGTCCAGAATTCCGGTTGCACTGTGTATTCCTTGATATTCACACCGTCTTTGAGACGAGGGAAGATTTCCCATTTATGTGACCAGATGTCGGAGTTACTGCCCGTATACTCTGCACCGGAACCGCTGTGAATAACCATGACGACATCAACGTAACCGTCTCCATCGTTGTCATACTGAGAAAAATCTACCTGTGCATCGATCTGATCGACCAAATCCTCAACCAGTTTCTGACTGTTCTGAGGATATGATCCCACTCCGTTCTGGTTGTTCACGTAGTAGGCGTAAGTCTGAGGCGCCATCTGCCAACCAATGGTTGAAGGCAAGTTGACTGTAACTATATCAAGTTGTCCGTACGAGATTTCATCGTAGTAATCCCGGACGGTATTTCCCACACTGTCAAACAGCAGTGAGTCAAATTTACTGGCCGCTACCGAGCTGACCTGATCGGAAAAATGTACCAGAATAGCCAGCGCTTTGAACGTCCCGATAGCCGACGGAGCCATTGCCGCGCCTTCAACGGATTTACTAAAGGGGCTTTCTGAAGGTTTACCGATTCCTTTTGCTCGTAAATCTGAAAGGTGTTCCAGAAAATAAGGTACGCTGGATTTCTCCGCACCGGATTGTTCCAGCAAGGAGGGGTGGGGCGGCGCCGCCACGACTGATGTCGCCAGCAGCGTCAGCAGGATTGTCCAGAGTAGACAACTTCCCGCCGCATTTGTTCCTTTGCATTTGTTTAGTATCATCATAACCTCCCGTTAGAACCTTAATCCTGAAGTGACAGCCACGTTTACGCCTTTGCTCGATCCCGGGCTGACGCTTGCGCCGGTGACGGCCGCAACGTCCAGATAGAACGCCGTCGCATTAATGCCTACTCCGAACGAGAAGGCAGCGCTGCGATTACCGCCTGTTGAAAAACCGGATCGAAGTGGGAAAAACGGAAGGGGAGAGTACTCAACTCCGACAGCGATCCGCGGTTTACTCGAGGCTCCGGCGGCTCGACGAAATCCCTGTTCCCAGTCAATCGCCCAAAGCAGAGCGCCTTGAATCTGGGCCAAGCCTATCGTCATTACCGAAGGAAGCGTGGTGGAAAAGCCTTCTATCTCTTTTGTGTAATCATCCGAAACGACAAAGTCCTCATCCATGTTATCCACTGTTACGGTGTCAAAACTGAAGAGATAGCCGTGCTCCTCCGGGCTGTTATTCCAGGAAATATTACTTAGAAAGTTCTTGACTGATATTCCGACCGTGTAACTATCATTGAGTTTGACAGCGCTCCCAATATCCACGCCGTAGCCGGACCCTCCCGAGGCCGTTCGGGCGATCATACGACCTTCGCCCTGAAAGCCGGTTGTTAACGTTGCTGCGAGACCCTCCATCTCAAGAATCTCCTCAACTCCCAGACCGTGTATATATTTTACTGTTACTCCGGCCGTTATCTGGCGAGTTCCCATTGAATAGATGGGCCGTGCATATGACAGCCCGACCGAGGAGTAGCCAACTGCCTCTGAGAACGAGCCGTTAAACTCGATACTGTCACCAAAGGCATTGCCGTTCAGTAGTAGATTGATTACATCTTTGTTGAGATTTACCTCGGCGGCTCCAAATCCCTCGAATGAAAGTGCCACGCTGCCAAGGGACAGCGACAGAGCGGATACTTCAGCTTCACCGGAAAATGCCAATCCTTCGTCGGGTATTGAATTGAGTATGTCGGCTTTATCGCGGTCGGTTAGAAAGGCACCGGTGTACTTGTTGTATTCATCAAGGGTAAACGAATTGTTTGAAATATTGGCTCCAAAGCCTACGAATTCGACACCCTTCTTCTGAAAATCTCTAAATCCCAAATTGGCCGGGTTATACCGAGCTGCATCGACTCCTCGAGCAAGAGAAAGATATGCACGGCCCATGCCCACCGAACGAGCGGAACTCATCGAGGCTGCCTGGCTCGTCGCGATGAACAGAAGAGCGGCAAGGACGATGACCGCAGTAGTTTTGAGGCTGGCCGTTACCTGGTGTTCAATGCCTCTTATGCGAAGTGTATTTGATAGTCTCATTATGCGCCCCTCCTAAAAGTCACCATCAAAGAGGTACTCAAGTTCGATGCGGCCGGTTACTCTCAGGTAGTCATTGGGGGAGAACTTGATAATTTGTCCCCCGGATCCCTCCAGCAATATCTGCTGGCCTACGTACAGTACCGGGTGTTTTAGAATCTGAATATCGTGACTGTCCAAATATATTTCTTTGCTGCCGGTTGTTTCGGTGCCGGTAGCAAGTCCATCTATGCCGAAGGGAGCCGCGACAACTTTGAGCGAATCAAGGACGAGTTCGGGGGTCGCAAACAGGGTGGTTGAATCCGGGCCAAAAAAGATATTGACCGAAGCGCCAAGGGGAAGATGGTTTTCAATCTCATATATGAATTTAGCCGAGAGTACATGGTCGGTAATTGAGCTTATGTCATCCTGGTCAATCTCCTCGATGCTTATATCCGGCTCGACAGTCGAAGGGTAAACGATGACTTCGAGCGGAGCAAATACAGTCAGGTCGCCCGTTATAAAATCACCGTTAGTTATGGTGCCCAACTGGCCGCCTCCGGCCATCACAGCCGTACCGGTGATGTCAAGAGTGTCCGGCATCGGATAGAGAAAGTCGGCCACCATTGAGTCACTTCGCGAGATGATAGTCGTTGCATTTGGGGGAATTGCTCCGGACATATCGAGCGATTTACCATTACTGGCTAGTAGAGTCAGATCGATAACACCGGGAAGAGTGAAGCGATTTTCAATGGCAATACTTATTTGCACATTTGCAAACTGTAACGAATCAAATCCTTCGGGAACATCCAGCACCTGTTGAATACCGTTCAGGTCAGCGTTTTTGGGCTGGAAGAAGCCGGAGATATAGTCAAATTGCATATCGGTAATGTCTGCGTTGAGCGTAAACTGATCGCTGGAATACACTCGAACTTGGGTGTCGCCTGTACCGGGGCTGTCAAATTCGACCAGTAGATTGACGACCTGAGAATCGGGAGGCCCCGAAGGTCTCAGAGTCTTGCCCGCCAGTGGAATATCGATCACCGTGAACTCGCCGGGTGCGACCGTTCTGGTAACAGACGTTGGCAGGCAGGCATCATAGATATCGACCAGCGTAATAGTCAAATCAGCCGATATTGGAGTTTCATTGGACAGGGTCACATGTACATTGCCCTGAGACAAACCAGCCGAATCGATTACATCCGATTCATTCAAGGGAACTACCGAGGCATAATTGCGCTGCAGCGACGGTACTTTGGTATAGGCATACGACACTTCAAATTGATCTGAATACGACATGCGGGTATCAATAAACCTCGTTGAGGCTGAATCAACCAGGCCGCCTGAGGTGAAACAGAATACCAACAGGCGAAGACTGTTGGAAATTGTCTTACCATCCAATACGAGTTCGAGAGAATCCATCGCACCGTTGGGAAGCGGAAAAGGCAGTGTGTCGACCGCCACTGAGCGGCTTGAGTCCAAGTCATAGACTTGCATGACGACACTGTCCATGCTCACACCGAGGTTGTTATTTATGACCGTCCAGACACTGCCGTTGTTGATAGATGCTTCGGTGAAGGTTGTAATGACCGGCAGATTATTGGTTATATTGAACCCGATTGGAGCCAGAACAGCGCTGTCGCCCGGCAGCGAGGTTGCCAGACCGACAATTGAGAAAAGCGACACAGTAACCGGGGGCGTTGGTGGTGGGTCAATGTCCACCAGTCCCAAACTTTGGCCGGTTACGTAGTAGAGATCGTCTGTTTCAAGAATGTCGTCGGCTAACGTTACCGTGTCGATCGGCTCGGTGAAAGAAAATGAGATATCTCCGAGCGAATCAAATTTTAGATCATCTTCACCGATTTTTGCTACCAATTCTTCGACCGGGTAAACTCGGTTCACCAGAGGTATGTTAAATTTGGTCGACCACTGAGGTGATTGCGGCTTCTTGACCGTACACTGGATGAGGGTCAGGAACGTGACGACTATTATGATTCCCAGTGCCGTTTTGCTCGAAAACTTGAATAGAAACGAATCCAGCAGGACCATCCCCGAGTCGTTTTTCTGTTTTTTCTTATTTGTTCTCACAGCCCCTCCCGAGGCTTTTATGTTTCATATTTCTGATCTCCCAGAGCGCAAAAGCAATGCCGGATTATTTGGTCGGGTTAAGGCGTGACCTGACAGTGGGTTATGAGTGTAAATAGGTCCGAGAGTTAATATGTCTGGGGCAGTTTCCGTTATTTGTATGGGAGATCACCCATATTGTGTTTGTCCGTTCAAACTCCTATATTTAAAGTCAAGGAGGTTGACCCGATGGGGATGGCAAAATATGATCGATTGCTGTATATCTTGAATCTTCTGCGCAGTCGCAGGAATCTGAACGCGGCCAGTATTGCCAACGAATGTGGTGTTACGGAACGATCGATTTACCGGGATATTCTTGCTTTATCCGAAGCCAATATTCCTATCTACTACGACCGTGGCTATAAATTGGCTTCACAAAACTTCTTACCGCCACTCAATTTCGATCTCGAAGAATACCAGTACTTCAAGATGGCCATCGATTCATCCCCCTTAAATGTCACGGACAAATACCGGCATATTGCCAAACGTGTCAAAGCCAAGGTGGAAGCGATTATCTCGGAAACTGTCCGGCAAAAAAGCCGCTTTTCGGCCAGTCCTACCCATATTGATACGACGTCCGTAACTGACCGCCCCAGCAGTATCGGTTTTTTTGAGGTAATCGAGAAAGGGATTGAGATGACCCGAATACTCAGTTTGGAGTACGATTCGATTGGGTCTGGCCTCACCCGAAGAAAGGTCGAACCATATTTTATAATCTTCCGTGGTCGGGCTTTCTATTTTGTCGCCTATTGCCAATTGAGAAAAGAACTGAGGACTTTTCGAGTCGGGCGGGTGAAGTCTGTCCGCATGACTAACGATGAGTTCAATCCCGACCCCTCAGTGGCACCGGAAAAGTACTTCGAGGACAGCTGGGAATTGTTCAGCGGCCAGCCGGTCGAAGTTACTGTGCTCTTTCAAGGGAAGGCGGCCAGAATTGTGCGGGCCGGGAATCATCATCCCCGAGAAATGATCAGGGAAATTGATGATGACACTATCGAATACTGTGTCAAGACCCGGGGGACTGATGAGATTCAAAGATGGATTCTCGGCTTTGGCCACGAAGCCGAAGTACTCAAACCTGAAGAACTCCG
>JAUXBO010000245.1 GCA_030619345.1 Candidatus Zixiibacteriota bacterium
GGAACTGATCCCCATTCTGCAGTTTGTAGAGGTCGTCGTCTGGTCCTGGATTCGTAGCCAAATCCCATCGATTATTATCATTTAGTCGCCTGACGCCGACCGGAATAACAGGTTGTCGGTCTTTGTTTGACTCGCCGTTCGGCAGAACTGACTCCCTGACGATTCGGGCCGCCAACTCAGGGAAAGTCGTTGGCAACTTGAGGTAGCTATCGGGTATGTCCAGCGTATACAGTTCATTGCTGTCCTTATGGAACTCTAATAGGTCTTTGTAGAACTCGGTCAATCCGGAAACGACGGCCGCATGGGCGAGAAGCCGCGACTGGATTCCCTCTCCCGCCACCAGATCGACGTCGAGGTCAGCATCTTCGGCAATTTGCTCTACAGTGAAGGCGTTCGCGGGATCAACCAATTCGACGACAACATTGGTAACGACCTCTCTTTCGCCGGATTTGCCCGAAGACAACAACTGCTCCTTTTGTTGTTTGGCAATCAACTTCAATGCCATCAGTGACCGCAGTGTCTTTGCGTCGGCTGATTCCTTATCTCGTTCATCGGCGAGTATTATGATGGCCTCTGCGTCCAGCACATTTGCCTTTTCTAGGTAGTCCTTCTCGCACGGATCTCCGTATTCCAGATGAACGTTCTTGAATATATCGCTGGAAGAAGTCTCGGGTAGTCCTTGCCTGAATTTGGATTGGCTCAACTCACCATCGTTGTGGATGATTATGATCTTGTGCCTTCTGGTGTCGCCTGATTCCGAAGCCCGGATTTGCTTGATAATCTCCAGGATTCGAGGACTGCGGTTCAGGATAACATAGTGGTTTTTCTTCTTGTAAGTCATTGTTTTCCCCAAAGCGCGTAGTGTCAGTTTTGAGGCAAAATGCCCCGTTAGCAACCAGGTAAATACTGCACCAATCGCCAACAGAACGAGGGTGAGAAATCGCCCCGTGGGTGTAACCGGATCGGTCCCCAGCTTGTTGGTAAGATATAGCAGGAAGTTCATTGCCGTTTCCAGAGGTGTATCAAACTTCTCGTTCACGGATCGCTCGCTAAGATATATCGCCGAAGCGCACACGATAAAGACGACGGCAATGCCGCCGAAAACGAACCAGAATGGCCCTAGACGTCGTTTACTGCGCCACCAAGTTGCAATCTGGTCCCGATTTAGCCAGAGGATCGCTGAGAGAGCCAACAACACTATTATGGCAGCAAGAACCAGGGGGACGGTGAGAGAGAGGCTGGTCGGGCAGTATTTCCTGTCGTAGATCAAGTCCCCGTCGATAGCTAGGTCGCACTGGCCAAGTGTCATGTCTCCCTGTTCGCCGGACGCGGCCACCGTTTTAATAGACGCTTCCACAAGATCGTTGACTTTGGCGACGACATTATCCGGTGTACTCGCTAACGTGATCAATACCACCGGTACAGCGACTGTTCTCACCGCCGGCTGATTCTGGCCGTAGGTCTTCTCGGGAATGGGTCGGACACCGAGCAAGCCCAGTTGGCCATACGGAATGTCCAAAGTGAGTCGCCTGGTGGCACCAGGATCAAGCGGGAAAAGTCGACTGGGGGTTGAGGCCATCAGTTTCCGGATAAACTTGTTCCCGGAAGTGCCTACGTGCATTGCGACGTCAAGGCTATCGTTTTGGAACAGCGTCTGTACTTGCTCCAACTCTTCGACGTCAACTGATTCAAGTTGGGCCGGTGACATCCCCATCAAATCTAGCAACAGACTCGCCGTGAGAAACGTGCCGCTGCCCGGCCGACCCAAGAAAACTCGCTTACCTACAAGCCCTGAGCAGCCCGTTAGTCTGAACGGTTCACGGACAACGATATGGAGATACTCAAGGTAGAGTGGTCGGACGATTCTGATGTCGCTGTTTCTGTTTAGGCGGATATACTTAAAGACGGCGTTGAGCTGGGCCACTGCGAATTCGGCCTTACCACTGTCAAGATAGATGAGGTTATCCCAGGATCCCTGGGTGTGCGCGGTGTCCAGCGAGATGCCCCAGGTTCCTGCCAACTGTATCGCCGAATCACCAATCTCGTGGTAGCCGCCACCGAACATTCCTGTGGCAAGGCGAACGGGGATTCCGGATCCTACGCTGTCGGACTGCGAGAACAACGACGGCGGCAAACACAACAGTGCCGCCAGTACCCAGAGTACGCGAGCCAGGCTTCCCATCTTCACTGCGCGACTCTCCGGCCAACCGCCAACTTGGCTGGCCGAAACTCAATTCGCATTATCTTCGTTTCGTTGCATGTCCATGATGTCCTGCTGGCATAAGAATATGACTGTGACGCGGTTTTGTCAAGTCCAAAGGCAGCCGTGTACGGGACCAATCAGATGCCCAGGCATCAGTCCGACAGCAGGCGTTGTGCCCGCAATGCCATACTGATAGTATGATCACAGAAGGCCGTCAGGCGGGGTCACCTGACGGCACTAACATCGGGGTCTTTGGCCTGCTTCTTCGTTCGCGAGTGCACGGCAGATGTTCACATCTGCCGCACGGCGATCTACTTCTTCTTACCCTTACCCTTGACTTTGGCAGGTTTGGTGATTGGCGGTGACTCGGCCACTTTCTTCCCGGGAGCTTTGATTTTCTTGACTTTACCGTGGATGGACACGAAGCTCGTGCCGTTCGCGCGCATTTTGGCCACTTCATCCGGTGAGTGACCGTAATGGTTGCTGATGAACTTCAGGTTCACGAAATTCGCAATCTCAATATCGGTGAATCGAATCGTCCCCCAGTCATTCTTCTTTTTCTTCTTGAAGTGACCATACGCTTTGCCGTACGGTGGCCCCGGCGTGCGCTTCATGGGAACGTAGAATACCTCAGCCGTCAAGCCGTGCTTTAGGCAGATCTCCATGTATGTCATGCCGCCCAGTCGAAACTTTATGATTATGCCGGGCGATACCTGGGCGTGTTTGGCCAGGAAGAAAACCACCGGGAGTTCCTCGTCAGGAATCTTGCTTTTCTTTGCTTTGACAACGATTCTCTCTTCGACCTTGTAATGTTCACCGATGGCGAGGTAGAAGCTTTTGATACCGTCGTCTCCGATCGACAGACCGACGTTGACATCGGCGCGACAGTAGTGGGCTGCCGATCCCAGCAGGATGACGGTTAGCAGGACGGTTGATTTCGGGAAACGCATAAACGACCTCCGGTTTGGAAGTGTAGATTTCATGATCGGTGCGCCAGCCTTCGGCGGCTCACTCAAAGTACCTTTATCGGTGATATCATGGGTGGTTTTGACCGGTGTCAGGCAGACTGTTCAGGAGTGAGACAGACCAACTGCCGATGGGGGAAAGTTGAACGCTTGGTACCACTCAGGGCTTGGTGTCTTTTGCAGTCTTGACCTTGCCGACCATTTCCTCTCGGGCCGCGGTGTTGTCCCAGACTCTCTTGATCAACTCACCCAGGCAACTGTCGAGCAGTTGTTGGGTCGTCTTGCCCTGAAAGTGAGAAATCACTTTGAGCTTGTTCACGTAATCCTGTCGCAGCCAGATCGGTTTTCTTATCCAGGCCACGCCATTCTTGTCGATCCTGGAGTTTGAAACAATGATCGACTGTTCCGGCGCCTCTACATCGGATTGGTCCTGCTCGACCTTTGCACCTTTGATTATCGCCATGAGGCTGTTCCCTTTCTTCTAACTATACCCTATAGTTATCGGCAAAATGAGTTTTTCTTGGAGGGGACAGGTATGCAGATAATTGAAAGCAGGGCGCCTGCTCGGCGGCACAAAAAAACCTGATGGCTTGGCAAAAACCACCAGGTCGGTAAACTGTTGGGATTTACTTAGCGCGCCCCAACCGGCGCGGTTGGAAACAGCGACTAAGTATCAGTCACCTCACATTTGTCATAATCCATCCGACCACCTCCTTTCCTGTGTATTCTTTATATCGAATCAGCAGGCCGATAGTTCAACAAAAAAAGTGAGTGATAAACCACTTCTGGACCCAAGGGCCGGGCACCCGGTTTGCGCGGCGTCAAGGGACTGTCGAAAAGATTCGGTACGGGTCATTGCGAGAAGTCCCGCGCTACGCGGGACGACGCGGCAATCTCAATTCGCTGGGCGACATACAGTATGAGATTGGCCCGCCTATATTTGTGCCAAATGACATTGGAGACATTTTTGTTCTGCTGATTGGTTTATTGTGGCAGTTTGGGGAGAGGACGGAGGAC
>JAUXBO010000228.1 GCA_030619345.1 Candidatus Zixiibacteriota bacterium
AACGACATGGCTACGATCCGACTTCCGGAGTCCGGAACGAGTGACTTCATCAATGACTTCTTCTGGCTTCATCGAGAAAATAACTTTGGCCATCGCCTGATACCCGCTGCCAGCAAGGTAGTCTTCAATCTTGTTCTGGTCGATCTTACCAAGATTATCCAGCGCGATTCGTTGTTGATGTGCATAGAACGGGATATCCTTGTACTTCTCTATAGATTTACCGTTCCCTTTGTACAGAAGTTTTTCTACAACGTCATCTTTGGCAACTGAACGCTCAATAATTTCCTCGACATGCTTCGGTTTGACTTTGGTATAGAAGAGCCCCTCTGGTTCAATCACAACCAATGGTCCCTGTTCACAAAATCCATGACAGCCGGTTTCTTTGACGGCTTCAATGGTGAAACCAGTAATTTTCTTTTTTTCAAGATGACTATGGAATTTATCAACGATCTTCTGCGCGCCATTGGCCAGACAGCCGGGACCGCAACAGATCATGATCTGTTTCTTGTGCTTGTTCCGGTCCGTCGCCAGTTTTTTCTGAAGTTTAACGAGTTGTTTTTCTGATTGTAGTTTCATCAAGTTAACCCTTCAACAGTTTCTTGGAATGACTTACTTTAACCGAACCGTGATATTTGTCATTCACAATAACCACCGGGGCCATCGCACAGGCTCCGACACAGTTGACCACTTCGAGGGTGAACCCGAGGTCTTCCGTAGTCTCACCCGCCTTGATACCTAAATGGTGTTCCAACTGATCCTGAATCATACCCGCGCCACGAATATGACAGGTAGTTCCTACGCAAACCCGAATTATTGTTTTTCCACGCGGCGTGAGGGAGAAGGCGTTATAAAATGTCGATACCGAAAAAACTTTGCTGAGTGGTACATCGAGAACTGTGGCTGTCTCTCTCAGGGCTTCGCACGGTAGATAATGGTATTCTTTCTGAATATCCTGTAGGACCGAAATCAACGATTCCTGGGTTTTTGGATATCGGTCGAATATCTCTGGCAGTTTGTTGAAATCGTGGTTCATGCTTTTGTCTTTTTCTCCAGCGATTTACGGCCCAATTCAAAGCCTTGCTTAAGAACGTTCAAGTTTGTCGCCATCGCATCTTTCTTATGCCCCAGCTTTTTTTCGATGGTCTGTTGAATAGAGTCGTACTTTACAACTCCCGAAGCTCCAATGAGCGCTCCTAATATAACGATATTACTCGACTTTGGATTACCAGCCTTTGTCGCAATTTCATTCGCGGGGACGTGAAGCGTGGTGATGTCAGTTCGATCTGAGGTCGAGTTAATCAGGGAACTGTTGACGATGAGCAGTCCACCTTCCTTCACTCGCGATTCAAATTTATCAAACGACGGACGATTGAAGACGCAAATACAGCGCGGATTGCTGATGATCGGCGAACCAATGCGTGTGTCGGAAACCACCACTGTACAGTAGGCTGTTCCGCCTCGCATCTCCGGGCCATAGGAAGGAATCCAGACGACTTGCTTGTCTTCACTGATTCCGGCGTATGACAACAACTGTCCGGCCGTCATTATTCCCTGCCCGCCAAAACCGGCAAAAGTCACTTCGTACTGGCTCATGCCGTAGTCTCCGGTTCTTTGAAGAGGCGCAGGGGGAAAAACGGAACCATGTTGTCATTTAACCATTTGGTAGATTCGCTCGGCGTCATTCCCCAGTTGGTCGGACAAGTGGACAGGACTTCCACCAGCGAGAAACACCGTCCCTCTATCTGATATTCAAAAGCGCGACGAATGGCTTTCTTCGCCCTAATTATATGCATCGGTGTGTGGACCGATACCCGCTCTATATATGCCGGGGTCGCGAGTGTTGACAGTAATTCGGATACTCGCAGCGGATACCCGGTATCGGTGAGATTTCTTCCGCTGGGACAGGTGGTAGTTACTTGTCCCGGTAGTGTTGTCGGCGCCATCTGGCCACCGGTCATTCCGTAAATGGCATTGTTAACGAAAATTGTCGTAATCTTTTCACCTCGGTTAGCCGTATGAAGAATCTCATTGCCGCCAATGGAGGCCAGGTCGCCGTCACCCTGATAAGTAAAAACAATCATATCCGGGCGCAAACGCTTGAATCCGGTCGCAAGGGCCGGGGCTCGGCCGTGTGGCGCTTCCAGAAAATCGCAGTTAAAATAATTGTAAGCCAGGACTGAGCAGCCAACCGGCGCCACACCTACCGTTCTCTCTCTGACCCCCAGATCATCCAGAGCCTCGGCCACCAGTCTGTGAATAATACCATGCGTACAGCCGGGGCAATAGTGTGTGACATTTTCTGTCATCGACTCAGGACGCGCGAAAATTGTCTTGCTATTGTCAACCATGTTTCACCCTACGCTTTCTTGCTCTTCGACGATGAGCGTTTGGTGTTCTTCTTCCCGGAATACTTATCAAGCAATCCCACAATCTGGTCGATTACTTCTTCCGGCGATGGCACGACTCCACCGGTCCGGCCAAAAAATTCCGTTGGCGTTTTGCCCATGATTACTCTCTGCACATCTTCGTGCATCTGAGCCATACTCATCTCAATAGTCAGGACCGCTCGGATATTCTTGCGCGTTGCTTCTTTAAATAACTGTTGTTCCGGGAAAGGGAATAGGGTCACGGGGCGGAACAGACCGACAGATATCCCACGCTCCTCCAAATCATCAATGGCCGTCTGACAAATACGCGCCATCGTGCCATACGAGGTGATCAGGATCTCATTTTTTGGGTTCACCTTGTACAACTCGAATCGGATCTCGTCCTTCTTCATCTGTTCATACTTTTCATTGAGGATCTGGCTGTTTTTCTCCAGCATTAAAGGATCGAGAAACAACGATTTGACTATCTGAGGTTTGCGTCCCGAGGCACCCGTTAGCGCCCACGGTTTATCCGGCAATGGTGGTTCTTTGTAGTTTTCTGGAAACTCGACCGGTTCCATCATCTGGCCGATCATGCCGTCTCCGATTATCAACACCGGGTTGCGATATTTATCTGCTAAGTGGAAGGCGAGCATCATCAGATCAACCGATTCCTGAATAGTCGATGGGGCCAGTACCAGTAATTTATAATCTCCGTGCCCGCCGCCCTTGACCGACTGAAAATAATCTGACTGGGCCGGAAGAATCCCTCCCAATCCGGGACCGCCACGCATGATGTTGACCAACACGACCGGCAGTTGCGCACCGGCCATATACGAGATTGATTCCTGCATCAGCGAGATTCCGGGGCTGGAAGAGGTGCTGAAAGCTCGCTGGCCGGTTGCGGCTGCGCCGAAAAGCATGTTGCCGACCCCAATTTCACTCTCACCCTGTAGAAAAACGCCGTCAACTTCAGGCATCCGCTTGGCCAAATATTCAGCAACTTCGGTCTGGGGAGTGATTGGGTAACAGAAGTAAGCGCGACAACCGGCCTTGATGGCCGCTTCCGCTATTGCCTCGTTACCTTTCATCAATATCTTAGCCATGATATTCCATGTCCTTTATTCGACCTAATAATCAAACAGTGCGAAAACAGTACCGTTAACGTGAACTTCAATGGCCACATCCGGGCAAGTAACGGCGCATATCCGACATCCAATACAACGAGAGGGATCGTCCAACTTGGCATACAAGTAACCCTTTACCGTTATATCCTTGGACATGGCCAGCACCTGCATGGGACACGCCTTCACGCAAAGCTCGCATCCTTTGCAATGATTCTTATCTATTATCACGGTTGGCATAATCTATTCCTTGATGTCCATAAGGTCGTTATTGCCCCGGTTTTTCCCACGGCTTCAGCAAAAGCCGGTTCAGAGCCAACACCGGGTGACCGATTTCGTCGATTTTCATCGTAGAAAGTACTCGTTCTTCCGCAGCTACAAAACGAACGGGAAGAGCGGACTCACGACTAACTTCATCACACAGTTTCAGGCCCTGCTCGATTGTCTCTGCAGTCGTATGTTCCATCAGATGCGTATTCGAGATCAACCCGGTAAATTTCAGCCTCGACGCTATTTCGATTTCATTCATCATTTTCATACAGTCTGGTACGGTGGCCGTAAAGGGCCGGTTTGCATTTAGTACCATCAACATGTCATATCCATCAGGCCGAAAAGCATCGGTCAGTGAACTCAGAACTTTGGCCCCGGCGTCGTCGCCGCCCACATCAAGAATCAGCTTTCCCTGATTACTTTCAATCGCGCCCTTTATAGACGGCAAAATAATAGGCAGATCAGCATAAAACTGTCCACCTTTGGGAACGATTGATCTGACATTAAGCTGATCCAACACTTCAATTGCTTCCCGTGATCGAAAGTAGGGGTTAACGATGTCC
Organism: Candidatus Zixiibacteriota bacterium; assembly: GCA_030619345.1. GTDB lineage: Bacteria > Zixibacteria > MSB-5A5 > GN15 > FEB-12 > JARGFS01. The sequence continues at coordinate 4,324 of JAUXBO010000228.1, forward strand.
AGATCAGCTATTGCAACCGGGTCAGACTGCGAAATCTGAAGATACCGAGCCAGATTCACAGCAACCTCAGATTTGCCGCTACCGTAACTGCCCACGATGACAATAACATCCCGGGGAAGCAGTATTAGGGCCGATGTTTTCAATTCAACTTCCAAATCAACTCAAAACCTAATCTACAACTACCTTTCTTTCAACACCTTGCCCGGTGCTTTTGTCA
>JAUXBO010000233.1 GCA_030619345.1 Candidatus Zixiibacteriota bacterium
ATTACTCCGGCAATCAGGGCATTGATACGTGACGATAAGATCCACCAGCTCTATTCTATGCTCCAGTCCGGCCAGAAATTTGGAATGAAGACAATGAACCAGTCGCTCGCAGAACTCTATCAAACTGGAAAAATAAGTCTAAACGACTCCATGAACTATAGCCACAATACTCAGGAATTGTCCGATATGTTGTCACGGGACAAGACTCCTGCGTTTTCTTAAGCATGTTAAGAAAGGATTTTCCTGATGCCGGTTTTTGAATATAAAGGCAAAACGCTAGCAGGTGCGGCGGTCCAGGGTCAGCTAAAAGCTAACTCCAAGGCGGATCTGGAACGGGTACTGCGGCAAAATAGAATTCTGGTAACATCTATCAGCAAGAAAGCTCCGGAACTGGATATCAAGTTCGGAACCGGAATCAAGAAGATAGAGATTTCTCGATTCACGCGCCAATTTGCTACAATGATTGGCGCCGGACTTCCCATGGTCCAGTGTCTTGATATCCTGTCTCAGCAGACTGAAAACAAAGCTCTTTCCAAGATTGTGGGCCAAGTCAAAGATGGTGTGCAAGGGGGCGCCACATTATCGGATGCGCTGGCCCGTCACCCGAAAGTATTCGACACACTTTATACCAACATGGTCGAAGCGGGTGAAATTGGTGGTGCTCTGGATGCGATTCTGAATCGTTTGGCGGCTTATCGTGAGAAAGCCGACAAATTGATCAGAAAGGTGAAGGGCGCGATGGTGTATCCGTCGGTCATCGTGGTTGTGGCGGGCGGCGGTACAATCGGTATGTTGGCTTTTATCGTTCCTGTATTTGCACAGATGTTTGGTGGTTTGTACGCCGAACTTCCCGGACCGACCAAAATCGTTCTAATGCTCTCTCACTTCTTGCAGGATAACATGCTCTATCTCGTCCTGGGTAGCATTGGCTTGACAAGTGGAACTCTTTGGTGGCGCAAGACGCCATCGGGAGCGTTGCTATGGGACAAAGGTATGCTGATTATGCCGGTAATTGGTAACCTTGTTCGTAAATCAGCCGTAGCAAGATTTACGCGCACATTAGGTACGCTGCTGGCCTCGGGTGTTTCGATTATTGAGGCTATGGAGATCACAGCCAAGACTTCGGGCAACCTCGTGATTGGAAACGCGATTAACAAATCGACTCTCGCCATCGCTGAAGGTGACACCATTACGGGACCGCTAAGAGAATCCGGTGTTTTTCCGCCGATGGTCACCCAGATGATCTCGGTGGGTGAAAAGACCGGCGGACTGGATGAAATGCTCAATAAGATCGCCGATTTCTATGATGATGAAGTCGATGACGCCGTAGCGGCGCTGACGTCGGTCATTGAACCAATTATCATCGTTTTTATGGGTGTGGTCATTGGCGGTATCTTGATCGCTATGTATCTGCCGATGTTTGACATCATCGGAAAGATATAACGAAAGAGAGAATAAACAGACAAGGATGGAATAAGAACGGCGCCTACGGGCGCCGTTTGTGTATCTGATGAAAAACAACGTCAAAAATTCGGACGGTAGCTGGTTTCTGCCCTTTCGACTGGCGACATTTACAGTGCTGCTGATCCTGGCGATATCTCGATTTCGTGATCCGTATCTGCTGCAATTTCCGTTCATTACCTATGCAATTCTAACTCTTTTCTTTGTTTTAGCCTTTGCCTTCCGGGCCAAAATCAAGATTCATCGTCTGACAGGATTCCTGATAGCGCTTCAATTTATGGCTGAACTCGCCTTTGAGTCCGGTGTCATCTATAAGACCGGGGGAGTCTACTCGCCGTTTTCAGCCCTGTTCATTCTGACCATTGTATCGGCCGCACTTTGGTATGGTCTGTCGGGAACGTTATTGGTTGCCTCCTCGGCCTCCGTTTGTTATGCGTTCATCGTCTGGTTCAAATTGGCTGCCGGTGGGGGAGAGTTTAGCTGGTCACTATCACAAGTCCGAGACGTTTTCTCAACAAATGAAACCGAGTTTTACTCGGTCCTCCTGCACCTGTTCATCTTTTACCTGGTGGCATTCATCTCTGGCTATCTGGCTGAACGATTCCAAACGCAGCGCCGTCAACTCGAAAGTACATTTCTGGCTCTTCGTCAGGCTAGACTGGAGACCGACGAAATCCTCAGACAGATTAGTTCCGGATTGCTCACAATCGATAATCGCGGAGTAGTTGTGTATTTCAATAGATCAGCCGAGGCAACGCTGGGATATGCGGAGCGTGATATTCGTGGAATTCCCTGTCGGGATGCTTTTGCCGAAAGGATGCCTGCTTTGGCTCATTGTTTGATGTCCGGTCTGGCTACCGGTTACGATCACCCGCGACGCGAACTGGAAGTTACGGGCATCGACGGCCGGGTGATTCCGCTGGGATTATCGACTTCTGTTATGACCAGTGACGACGGAGAGTTGAAAGGACTCATCGCAATATTTTCTAATCTCACTGACGCCAAGGAGATGGAAATCAAGATACGGGCAGCCGACCGTCTGGCTGCGGTCGGTGAGCTGTCTGCTTCGATTGCGCATGAGATTCGGAATCCGCTGGCTTCGATTTCCGGGTCCGTAGAGGTTTTACAGCGAGAGCTTCAGGTCGAAGGCGAGAATGAGCGCTTGATGGATCTGGTTGTAAAGGAATCTCATCGTCTCAGCGAGATTTTGACCCAGTTTCTAATCTACGCTCGGATCGACCGACCGTCCTATGATAAAGTAGAATTGTGTCATGTAGTAAATGAGACTCTCCAGATAATGCGGCACCACGGTTCATTTCACTCTGGTATAGAATTGGATTTCGTGGCCGACGAGTCAATCGTCTACGTTTTAGGCAACGCCGATATGTTCAAACAGTTGCTTTTGAATCTGTTTGTAAACGGATGTGAAGCTCTTGGTAAACCTGGGGGAGAATTGCGAATCCAGCTGGCTATGAATCAAAACAGTGGCAATGCCGAACTTTACGTTCAGGATAACGGTCCGGGCATACCGGCAGATGAGATAGCCAGAATTTTTGAGCCATTTTATTCTTCAAAAAAAAGCGGTACCGGTCTTGGCTTGTCCATCGTACATCGTATTGCAGTTTCTTTGAAGCTCAGCGTGTCGGTTGATTCGCAGCAGGGCGAGGGGACAACTTTTCTTGTTGAGTTTCCCCTATATGGGATACCGGCCGCCAGTAATGACCGACACGTAACATCTAAAGCGGTCACCGCTTGATTTTTTCTCCGAACTGTACTATTTTCCGACCCTAATTGTATAATCGATCAGAGAAATAAAATGCAACAAGGAACCCGTATGATCCGGTCCGCAAAAATAACTACTATTGTCGTTACCGCCGTCCTGTTACTCATTGCCGCTTGTGGCCCAAAGCTAATCAGCAAGAACAACATCGCAGAAAATGACTTCGTCCTTATAGAGGCAAGCCAGAACTATCAGATGACTATGCCGGAGTTCTATAACAAGCTTTATCAGAGCGAGTTGTTTGCATCGGGAGGAATATTTGGTTCTGAGCAACTCCAGCCGATTTTGGACAGTATTGTTATCGACACTCTTATGGGGATGAAAGCGCGTACTCTTGATCTGGCCGATTACCCGGACATCGCCAGGCGGTACAATCTTCGATACGTAGAATTGATGATGCGATCATACTTTGATGAGATTGTCTTTGCCCAGATCACATTTGATTCATCAGATGTCTTTGAACACTACTATGGCGACTCTATTCGCTATCGTGTAGACGAACAAGTGTTTGCCTACAATTTCCTCATAAAAGAACAGGGCCTTCTTGACGGCCCTGACTCTTTGTACTACAAAGGGATGTCACCAGAGCAGCTTAAGAAAGAGGCTGGTCTTTACATGGATTCCGTGCTGTCGCTCATGGCCGAAGGCAAGTCGTTTCAGTCTCTGGTGGAAGAATACTCTCACGATGATTTCACCGCTCGCCAGCGTGGGGAAATGGGTTGGGTTAAACGAGGGAGATATCGTCAACCGTTTGACTCTGTTGCGTTTACCCTGAAACCGGGAAAAGTATCGAAGCCCTATTATGACTCCGAGGGCTGGCACGCAATCCTTGTTGAAGACTATCTGGCCGAGGGGATTCCCGAAATGACCGATGAAATCTTCAAATTTGCAATCGGGAACATGGTAAATGATCTGATCGCGACAGGGAAAAATAGAATCGCGGACTCAGTCAGGACAGCTGAAAAGAAATTGGTATACAACGAAGAAGTCTTGAGCCAGGACCCATATAAAGTCGCTGGACAGATATGGTGTGCTGTCTTGAATGATCAGGATACGATACGGATGTTCGACTTACGCACTCAGGAGCAGAAGTACCGATTCCGCGCTGGCCAGCCAAGCCCAGACGTTAGCACTCGGAAAGAATTCCTTGAATCGCTCGCCGTGAGCTACTCGATTGTTCAAGAAGCCAGAA
>JAUXBO010000211.1 GCA_030619345.1 Candidatus Zixiibacteriota bacterium
GCTTTCATGCTGTGAACCGCTTTACCAAACCCAGAGGTAATATAGACTTGATCATCAAAGGTAATTTGAGCTGATGCTATTTCCGGATAGAGCCAGGCAGGTGGGAGGAGTTTGACAATCTCCTGCAGCAAATAATCCTGAGAGATCCCCGGTTGTTGCACTAACTTGGCTATCCCATACAAACATGTAAGCTCTTTTACTCTTTCTCGTAGAGCTACTTGTAATCTTCTATGTGAAAGAGCGCTCCCGATAATTCGGGATACTTGCTCATATAAATAAATTTGTTGTTTGGCGAAAAAACTTTTAGTCTTACTTCTTAATTCTAAAAGGCCAACTCTTTTTTGTCCGACATCAATTGGTATTATTACAACTGACAGGAATTTATTATGTATATTAATACCCAGTTCATTATCAGTTTCAGTAGGCTGGAGTTCAGAAATTACGATATTATTGATATTGTTAGCCCAGAAACTTCCTTCTCTTGTAAAACATGATTGTGATGGATCAAATCGTTTGTTAATTATGTCGCAACACAATTGTTCTATTGCCCCTTTTGTGCTTGAACTCCATGTTATTGTTTCTTTTTGATCTTTTGGGAATGGAACTTCTTTAAATTGATAACTATAATCCTTTGTGCGACCTGATCTGCACGAGAACTGTCGCCCCTCATCAAATATCACCAAATCTATAACATCGCTACCTGAAAGCTGTAATAATAATTGTGATATATCTTTTAGAAATTCAGCTCTGGGATAACCATTGCTGGCAAGATCCAATATCAAGTTTGATAATTCCCAGACTTCTTCTGAAATTAAATAGTCTGGATTGTCCTTGTTATTCATTTCTTCGTTTTTCATTACATTATTCTGTCTGTATTGTCAGCAAATTGAAAACATTATGCCAACAAATCTGTGTTAAAGTCCTCTTGAATAATAAATCTCAGATTGGGATTATTCTACCTTTATTTGTAAATGTACATCTTCAGACAATTCGGACAGTTGGTGTTGAAATTTAAGACGTAGTTTGTCTCATGGCAATGGTTCTTTTGTGTGTCGTTTCAGCCTAATCCCGGCACAGATAGGTTGAAACCGGGACGCGGTTTTGTAACGTAGGCATGTGAGAAAGAAGTCAATCATGAATATCAGCCGAAACCAGAGTCAGGAATCAGGAGTCCGTGGTTGCTCCATAACACCCGATACCAAGAAAGGCAAACTGGACGGGCTTTACGCAGACAAACTCGATGGCGAGATAAGTGTACTACTGCTGGTCGATCAAAGACTATATAGTTAGTTATCTTGCCAGCTCAGTCTCTTACGCAGTTCAGCACTACTCGAACAAGGAAGAAAAATAGCGGTGCAGGGACTTGAACCCCGGACACGCGGATTATGATTCCGCTGCTCTAACCAGCTGAGCTACACCGCCATTTCTGAACGGCTCTAATTAAAGAAATATTCGAGATTAGTCAAGACTTTAGTACTCCAACAAAAAAGCCACCATGACGACTAAATGTACCCATATTTAAGCGAGTTTGTCCAAAAGTTCGATCTTCGATCCACAAAGACAATAACTGCTTTTTTTCAGTGAGTCTTCAGATGCTCAAAACCCCCCGTAAAAAAACGACCCGGTCATCTTCCGTGGTGACCGGGTCCTACTAACAAGGCTAATATGAATCAAAGAACATCTATATGGAACTAAACGCTTGGCTTGTTTAGAAAGGAGTTCCTCCCTCACAAAGGAACTCCTTCTTCCCTACCTCATCAAAAACCCTTTACCGCCATACTATTCTGATAAGGTTCGTCTATCTAAGTAACAACCTCCGTGCCAAATGCGACCGGCGGCGCAAAAAATATTGTAATCTATTCATTGACAAACAGATACAATGCGACCCATGGTTACCTACTATTGAAGCATACCGCCCCAACCGCACTATCTGCGTCGGCCATAGCCGCCTGGCACCCTAATGATTTACTTAAGTTACTATTCTGAAATAGAATACCCGACCGCAAATGATGCGACCGGGTATGGAGCTATTTGATGTCAGAACGGCTCTAAGGCAGCTTCTGCGCTATTTCTTCTTGGCGAGATGGACCGACATCCCGTGCAAATCATGCGCCGCTTCCATAATCGCCTCAGAAATGACTGGATGGCCAAAAACCATCGAACCCAATTGTGATACTTTCATTTTTGATCGCACGGCCAGGGCAGCAGTATGGATTATTTCAGCCGCATGCAAGCCGACAACATGAACGCCGAGCAACTGGTCACTCTTTTTATCTCCGATAACTTTCACTTCACCGGCAATCTCATTCTCGGCGTGAGCCTTGCCAAGAGCCCGCAGCGGGAATTTGCCGATTGCAATATCATGTTTCTCCGAGGCCGCCTTTTCCGTCAAACCAACCGATCCAACTTCCGGGTGTGTGAATATTACCGACGGAACTCCGTTGTAGTCGATCTTCTCTTTTGCACCCAGGGCGTTATCGACCGCCACCGTTCCATCATGCGTAGCGGTATAAGCCAAAAGTATTTCCCCACGAACATCTCCAATTGCAAAAATATTTCTGATGTTCGTCCGCATCTCTTTGGTGGTAGGGATAGAGCCGTCTTTGTTCAGCTTGACGCCAACGACTTCAAGCCCGAGATCCTCGGTGTTATAAGCTCTGCCGACCGAGACCAGAACCTGATTAGCCTCAACAGTCTTATCGCCCGATAGCTTGGCCGTCACACCCTGCGGTCCGGAGGTAACTGCCTCCACTTTCACCGAAGTATGCAGCTTGACCTTGAGTTTTTTGAGTTCCCGTTCTATCAGTTTCGATGTATCCGTATCTTCCATAGGAAGGGCATGGTCCAGCATCTCAACCATCGTGACTTTGACATCAAGCATCGAAACCATAAAAGCCCACTCACATCCGATGACACCGGCGCCGATTATGAGAAGAGACTCCGGCAGGTTGGTGGCTTCAAGCAGATGATCGGAATTTAGAATCCGGCTGCCGTCAAAAGGAAAGGTCGGAATAGCCAGAGAACGAGATCCGGTAGCGAGAATTATGTTGTCAGCCTGCAACTTCGTTTCACTGCCGTCTTCGCCAAAAACCGTCACCTCGGTTTTGGAAGTCAGCCGTCCATAACCTGAGTAATGATCCACTCCATGAGACTTGAACAAATGGCTGATTCCACCAACGAGACCGTTGACAATTTTGTTCTTACGGACCATCATCGCGTTCCAATCATATACGGGAGGCGCGGCGAGATTTATCCCATAAGCGGTAGCGTTTTTCATTTTCTGATATTGGACAGCCGAAGCGATCAGCGCTTTCGATGGAATACAGCCTCGGTTCAAACAGACGCCACCCAGCGCGTCGACTTCAACAACCGCCACTCGGGCGCCTTTTATTGCGGCTCGTATTCCGGCCGTGTAGCCGCCCGGGCCGCCGCCTATTATTACTATATCATACTTATCGATTTTATCTACTCCTCATATCTGATCAATTCAAATAGTGGGTCAATAATAACGATAAACTCTTGTCATAGCAAGCCTGCAACCAGTCATTATATCGCCCATTCTATAGTGATAATTAACACCAAAAACAGTTCCGATAAACCCTAATATAATTCTTGGTAGAGCGAAGAAAACCGCTTGACAGGTGACCAAATTCGATTATTTTGGGGAGCTTTTATTAAACAAAATAGTGTGGTTTATTAAACAAGCGATTGCGACATGAAGACAGATCTGAAAATTGGCGAAAAAATTAAGGCGCTGCGACAAACCAGTGACCTGACCCAGGAAGAATTGGCTAATCGCGCCCAATTGACCAAAGGATTTATCTCGCAGTTGGAAAACGACCACTTCCAGACTTCGATCTCGCTTGATTCGCTGGTCGATATCCTCGATGTATTTGGCGTAGGCCTCTCTGATTTTTTCGAGGATCAGGATGACTCTCAGGTTGTTTTCAAACCATCCGAGAGGATCGCGGTCGAGGGAACCGGTGTATCGGAGTTTGAGCTTCTGATTCCCGGCTCAACTAACAATGAGATGGACCCCATCATGTTGAACCTGAAACCGGGCGAGAAGTTGGAAGCGCGCGATCCGCATCCGGGAGAACAATTCGGCTACGTTGTAAAGGGAACAGTTACGCTGAAACTCGGCAATAAAACCTACACCGCCGGTAACAAACAGTGCTTCTATTTTACTTCGGACAGACCCAATCAGATAATGAACAATAGTACAAGAGATGCGGCTTTGCTTTGGGTTGTTACCCCACCGCAGATGTAACCATGATGAATATTTACGTCAAAGATATAAAGGAGGACGTGAATTGAAAGTACTCGGAAGGCATCTTATTGCCGAATACGCTGACTGCGATAACAGCATTCTCAACGATCTTGAGGCGTTGGAGAAACAGATGAACCAGGCGGTCCGGGAATCGGGCGCTACTATAGTCAAATCCGTCTTTCATCGGTACAACCCACAGGGTGTATCCGGTATCGTTGTTATCGCCGAGTCACATTTTTCCATTCATACCTGGCCGGAATATGGCTACGCCGCCGTCGATTTCTTCACCTGCGGAAACGCTGTGGACCCGTACAAAGCATACGAATACTTGAAAACCATACTTGGGTCCAAAACCACTCAGATCAATGAACTAAAACGCGGCATTCCCTCCCATATCGATGAGATCATCGCTCACAAACCGGAAACTCCTTCTGGCGCCCTGCTGGTAGGTTAGGAGAACTATCGGTGACACACTCCTTTGACCTGACAACATTGGAGCAGCAAAGTCGGAGGCCAAGCGGTCTTAGGAAGACAACAC
>JAUXBO010000004.1 GCA_030619345.1 Candidatus Zixiibacteriota bacterium
CAGGCACCAAGAATAGGCAATCCGTATCAGATTTGGTATTACCGTTACATCAGCGAAGGTAAGATATTCGTGTTTGAGGATTGGACGGGTAGCAATGAATACCGACTCGTACACTCCAATGTAGACGGTGAGATGTTCAATCAGGAATGGGATGATTACATGACTAAGGGAATCCAACTCGGCAACGAATAGACTCAAATATCTCCAGCGATAATAGAAAAAGGCCGCTGCTTACAACAACGGCCTTTTTGTGTATTCGTCATAGGACAATAAATCGAAAAGCTAAATCATTTCCCGCCCTTGGCACCCTTACCTCCGGCGGCATTTGGCGATTTCCCGGCAACACGAACTGTCCGTTTGACTGGAATTGTAAACCGACTGCTTTTTTCATCATCAAGCTGAATAGTGAACGACTTCTCAAATGAAAGCTCCAGCGCTTCATGTTTAAGTTTCAGGACGGCTTCGGCTTCGCCACCGGCAGCAATCTTATCCGGTAGCTCAAGTTCAAACAGGTCTTTGGTCATGCAAACCAGCGTAGGATGTAGTTCTATGTCGGAAACATTGCTGATCTTAAACGTGATCTTATCACGGACTTTGGTCGTGAATTGCGACAGGTCCAACTTGTATGGACTGATTACCACCGGGTAGGTCGAATCGGGTCGTTGAACGATATGAGCAATAATCTGTACGTTTTTGTCCGGCGGGCCTTCGTTGGTCACAATTTTTGGGCGCTTGGTTACACGATTGCGATAGGTCTTGGTTGAGAATATAATCTCCAGGGTTGTGCTGTCACCGACAGCAAGCACCTCTTTTGTAAGGGGCGCTTTGGTGCATCCTCAGCCAGGCACTACTTTTATGATCTTTAGCGTGTCATCTCCCGTTGATCTCAGCACAAAATGATGCGATACTTTTGAGTGCTGGGGGACGTATCCGAAGTTGAAAGTCGATTCCTCTATAGTAAGCCGCGGGGCGGCCAAAGAAGCTCCGGCTACGGTGAGAAGAAAAGCAAAGGCAAGAATCAGAGTGATTACTTTTTTCATTCTTCTGTGCAGTCCTTTATTTCTATTGTTTCCATTACTACGAATAAAAAAACCGGCTTATTTGTTCCCGCCGCCGATAATTCGGTACCTGACAGGCACTGTAAAAGTAGTACTTTCAGGGTCCGACAGTCGCAAAGTAAAGGAGGTCTTAAACTCCTCTTCGGTAAAGCCCGGTTTGATCTTAATATAGCATTTGGCATTGCCAAATGCAGGTAGAATTTCTGGTAGAATGAGATCGCAATTTAACGGTGCCGGAGAAGTGACTTCGGCCATCAGATCATGTTCAAATTTGTTAATGATCTCAAACTCAAGGCTGTCTATTAGTTTCTCGCCCACTCTTGCTAATTCAAGTATATAGGGCCGCGAGAAAGCTACTAAGGCTGAGTCGGGATGACGCATGACGATACCGTCCATATAGACGCGAAAGGGATCTTCCTGTGCGTTGGTGTAGATGTAAGGGTATTTGCCTACTTTTGATACCCTATTTTTGAGTTCCCAAGTCAGTTGAAGGTAAAGAGAATCTCCAGGGGCTATCTCGTGGCGGTCCAATGGAGCCAGGACGCAAGAACAACCAGTCTTGATTTTGGTTATCTTTAGTGTGTCGTCCCCGGTAGAATTGAGCCAGAAGCCGGTCATCAGGGTAGTGTTCCGCGGTATCAGTCCAAAGTCAAAATGATCGTTATTGATAGTTAGTCCCGGCTCCGGTCTGACGATCGGGGAGAGGACCAGCAGGAATAGGCCGGTGGCCAATATGTTCTTAAGAGTTCTCATTACAGATTATATATGGGCCTTGGTTATTTGTTCCAATGTTAATTGTTCCAATATCAATTGTTCTAACTTCATTTGTCCAGAAGTTGGATAAGTATATTATAGGACAGTCACTTAGTCAAGAATCTTTTGGCTGTCTGGGATCTGAGAGCCATGCCTTAAGCCGGGTCAGCATTATTATCAATCAAATATTTTTCCCGGATTCATAATATTGTGAGGGTCCAACTGCCCTTTGATCTTTCTCATCAGTTCAACCGACCGCCCATGTTCTAATTTAAACAGACTTTTATGGCCCAGACCAATCCCATGTTCGCCGGAAATAGTGCCGTCAAGTTCGAGCGTTTTCCTGATGATGAGGTCATTCACTTTCATTCCAGTGGCCCAGTTGTCTTTGTCATTTTGATCAGCCAGAATCAAAGCATGAAGCAGGCCCATGCCGACATGTCCAAAAGCATGGATGAGAATCTGGTGTTTTTCTGCCAATTCCTGACAATAACGCACCATCTCCGGGAGGGCCGAGATCGGGAAAGCAACATCGTTACGAATAATCGTATAGCCCGGCTGTCGGTATTTGATCGAATCGGTCACATAGTGACGAATCTCCCATGGCTGTTGTCCTTCGGATAGAGAAAGCGTTCTGCCGCCTAACTCTTCACAGATGGATTTAGCCATCTCCAAGTTCGATTCGATACTCGGTTTGGGACCATGAAACTCAAGGAACAGACAGGGGAGTTCTTCCAGTCCGTAATCTTTAAGGAGGTTTAGAGCTTCAATGACCTGTCGATCAAGGAATTCAATGGCAGCCAGATCAATGCCATAGCGACATATCTCGGAGACCGCAGTGGCAGCGCTGACTTCATCGGTGAATTGAAAAGCGGTCTTCAGTCTGTCTTCGGGCAACCCGGCCAGTCGCAATGTGATCTTAGTGATAATTGCCAGAGTACCTTCGGAACCGACCATAAGGTCAACGAGGTTGTACCCGCTGGATCTTTTTATCGCCCGGTTTCCCAATGTCATTAGTTCGCCGGTGCCGGTGACGACTTCAAGAGCGAGGACATATTCTTTGGTTCCGCCATACTTAACGGAATAAATACCGCTGGCGTTAGTGGAGACCATACCGCCAATCGAAGCAACATCGCCGGAGCCGCCGGGTGAAGGCGGGAAGAACAGTCCGTCACGCTTCAACTGATTATTCAGGTCATCATAAATCAGCCCCGGTTCGACTTGCACCTGCAAATCTTCCGGCCAGTATTCGATTGTGTTAGTAAAACGACTCAAATCAACAACGATGCCGTTCTCCAATGGAATCGTGCTTCCCTCGAGCGCCGAACCGGCGCCTCGGGTGGTGATTGGGACGCTACTTTGTACGCACAATTTCACAAGTCGGCAAATCTGATCCGTGTTCTCAGGCCAGACAACGGCGAGGGGAGTCACAGGTGGCAGGGTTGACTCATCCTTTGAAACCACGCTCAAATGATCTGCATGAGTTGAGAGATTCTGATCACCGACAATATCGGCGAGATTTTCAATAAGAGTCATTGCTTGTCAATTCTCCAGCTACCTGAGATTTCTTAGTGCGAGAAAGAAGGGGTCCCACATCGGAACTCGTTCCGGTGTTTCATCGAACATCCGTGAGTCTTTGTCATCCAACAGTCTTTTGTCGACGATGGCCATCAGGACATATTCATCGAACCAATCATCATACATGTACCAGTAACCATCAACGCCCCTCTTTGTACCCCAACTGTTTTCAACCAGCCATTTTCTCGACTCACCGGAATCTGTCGTGTCTACCCCCATGAGTACCATGGCGTGGTTGGGGGTTACTTCCTTGTAATCAATTCGGTCCGCCTTGGACATCCCAAAATCCATTTTGAAAGTACGTTCATAGTCATAAACTCCAACTGCAAAGATGCCGGAGTCGCTGTAATTCTCTTCTCCAACATCACAGGAGAACCAGACAGCCTGTGAATCCAGGATAGCTTTGAGGCAATACCCTTTGAGTTTTTCGATGGGCAGATTAAGAAGAGTTAGGTCCGGCTTTTCCACGAGGTTGCGGCTCGTTTCGATCTGATACAGGCGATTATAGTCGCGGGTCGGATTATTGATTATCGCTACGTATTCTGGATTCTCGGTGCCCAGGGCTTCATCGCGGAATGATTTTGGAGTGTAATGTTTAAAGCTCGGTTCTATGGTAGAATCAGTGCTCTCATACCGGAATTCAAACTCACTGGGCGGAGGGCCATAGTTGTAGACCAACAACCGGTAGATATCGCTCATCATTTCTTTTTTACGGTTTCGCAATTCGGCCTCAGTCTTATCTTCGTTGTGCAGGCGACGAAGTTCAGCAGCAAAGGCCCGGAGCTTGGTTGTGGCCAGTTTGTTGATCATACCAGTCTTGGTTGACTGCTTCGTTTCCGGCATAGCCGAAAGGGGAACAAGGCCGTATTTGTCGATTAAATCAGTGAAGTAGTGCCACCAACCGCCATCTCCAAAAGGTGAGTCGATAATAATGTCAAGTTCTCGGTTGTCCAGCTTGCTGGTTCTGGTTCGTATTATCTCCTCAAGGAAATAATTCCCTTTCTCCATTTTATCCCAAAAAGTCAGGTACGGCTCAGAGATTTCAAATTCGGCCGTTTCGAGCATGGTGATTATCTTGGGAGCGAAAACGTTGACACCGGCAAACATCCAACAGCGGCCGGAGCTTTTTTGGTTTACAATGCTGCTGCCATCGAGACGCACTGATAGAAACTGGTCATGGCCGGCAAGCCTCTCTCGATTGAGCGAGAGGGATTTTATATCATTATTAGCAACAGAGTTTATTATCGATTGCTGATCACCTTTTTGTTGATAGTCTTTCTCGAATTGATCCAGTAGAGACTGATCAAGGCTTCCCTGGGCCATCAGGGACCCGGTCAGAAAGCACAGGAACAGCGCCGACGAGATTAGACATACGAAAGGTGTTTGAGTTGTCCGCATAGGCTCCATCCTTGAGTTTCTGTTGGTCTCATCTTATGAATCCAAAAGTAATACAAAAGAGGAGGAAAGGACAGATCAATCCCAGACAAAAAAAGGACCGGAGAAAAACTCCGGTCCTGATAGTATAGTATGACTTACGATTGAGGTGGTCTCATCTGGGGCGGTTTTTGGTCGCCATTGGTAAACTGGTCTTTCGAGAGAAAGTAGTAGACCAGGAACCCGACTCCGGCAAACAGAAACATCAGGCCGAATACAGATTCGTCGGTGATATAAAACGGAGCAATCTGCTTGAGCAGCATCGCAACCCCTATCCCGAGCAACACAAACCCCCATTTGAGATTGGAGTAAATCTTGGCTCTGCCGGTCTGGAATGCAAACAGATACTGGAGGTTTTCGTTGATCTCACCTTTGTCTATAAGCTTGGACCGTATACGGTTGTCCGAGATAAGCTTAGCGATGCCGTATATCGTCATGAAAACTACTATCGGTACTACGACGTCTTCTAAATTGCTCATCGAATTCTCCTTTCGGTTTAGTTATTTGCTTCTGCTAATCTGACCGACCGATTGCTAATTTGTTGCAGGGGGCGCAAATTATCTTTTTTGAAACATTACAGGCCAGTTTCCGGTCGTATATTAGAAGATAGGATGAATGATGTCGATAGCAAACTTATCAGCGGTGTCCTCGGTGGAAGCCAATCTGCATTTCAGCAACTGGTGGAAAAGCATCAGAGACTGGTCTACCATATTGTATGCAAGATGGTACCCGAAGCTGAACATGAGGATATTTGCCAGGATGTGTTTTTGAAAGTGTACAGAAATCTAAGTGGTTTTCAGCAGCAGAGCAAATTGTCAACCTGGATTGGCCGGATTGCTTATAACACTTCTCTGAATTATTTGGAGAAGAAAAAGGTTGTTCTGTATGATGACATAGCCGGAGATGGTCAGTCAGTCGATTCTGTTGCGGCCGTCCAATCGAGTCCGGAGGAGAGAACACTGGTAAGCGATATTGGAGCGAGAGTTCGGCAGGAGATAGATAATCTGCCGGTAAAGTATGGAACGATACTGGCTCTGTATCACCTGGAAGATATGAAGTATGATGAAATTGGAACAATCATGCAGCTTCCGGCGGGAACGGTGAAGAGTTATCTTTTTAGGGCGAGGAAGATGTTGAAAGATAAATTGCTCTTGAAATACAATATTGAGGATATATGTCTGTAAACGACCATCTCAGTGATGAACAGATCCAATTATACCTGGATTCGACGGCGAAGTCTGATAGTTCTGAAATACAGGTGCATCTTGATAGCTGTGAAAGCTGCCGGAAGACATACCTGCAGTATCAGTTGCTTACCAGAGTTGCATCGCAGCCGATATCCATCAACCTTTCGCCTGACTTTGCGACTTGTGTCGCCGCGGTTGTTTCGAGCAGTTCCGTCGCCGATGAACAGGAAACTCTCCAAAGCCAAATAAGCAACTGGTTAGTACCGCTGGTCGCTTCGCTCGGAGCTATATTAGTTTGGGCATACTTCGCCGGTTGGAATCATTTCTGGAATACAGCCCTGTCCGGTTTCCTGCGCGGTTATCACTCGGTGACGGAACCGCTCTCCGGTTTGTCCGAGTCATTTAGCTTTGTGGGTGACTCTACCGGATTGATTTTGGCGGCGGGGTTGCTGATTCTGTTCTTTGGATCGATGGACAAGATCATCCGTACTCTGAGCAAAGCACGACATATCAATATCTCTTTCATCTGATCGAGGCAGAACCAACACCAACTACTATGAGATGGGGGCTATCGGCGATGGGTTACGGGTCAGTCTCCTGATCGCATCAGAGCGGCTGTCGGAGTGAGCGAAGACGTTAATCAAGCGGGTCATCGTCAGAAGCGATTCAATGTTTGTAATGTTGGCCAGCATCATCTGTCCGCCATGTTCGGCCACCGAACAATTCGTAGCTGTCAGGACACCGAGGCCGATTGAATTGACACGATCTATCCCGGCCATATCCAACACAATCTTCGTTTTACCAAGGGTCAGATACTCTTGAATACGACCACGTAACAAGGTCGTGGGAGGGCCACCGATCATCTTTCCGGACAACTCGATAACCACAACATCACCGTTCAAATAATCATTGAACTTCATAATAGATTCCTTCTTTGGATTTCAAACCGGGGTCACAATGCCCGGTACTTTTCAATACGTTCAAATAATTTCGAAGTTTCTATCGACCACACATTCCTGTCTAAAGCCGCAATAATCTGACCGGTGAGCAAAGAATCAGGTTGCATTCAGATTAGAAATTTACGACCGTGATGCTCAGAAACTGTCTTTGGAGACAGTAACTTAATCAGCCGTGGGTTACGGCACATCTCCCGTACAGTGGAGGTCTGTCGCCTCGAAACGAAAATATGATCTGGAACAGAGGAGCATTAGATGGCTCAAGTAAAATCAGGCGACAAAGTTCGCGTTCACTACACCGGGAAACTTGAGAATGGGGACCAGTTTGATTCTTCGCAGGGAAGCGAACCGCTTGAATTCGAGGTTGGGTCGGGGCAGGTAATCAAAGGCTTTGATGATGGACTGATTGAAATGGCGGTTGGCGAAAAGAAGTCGATCACGATTCAGCCCGATGATGCCTACGGTCAGCGGCGGGAAGATTTTATAATGGATGTTCCTCTGAAGGAATTTCCTAAAAACATTAAGCCGGAGTTGGGACAAGAATTGGAACTCAATCAGCCCGATGGTTCTTCGGTCTCGGTTAAAATAGTTGATCTGAACGAAGAACATGTTCGTCTTGATGCCAATCATCCGCTGGCCGGTGAAGTCTTGATATTTGAACTCGAATTGGTGGAAATCGTCACTTAGGGGTTGACTGGCTCTACAGTAAGGTCAATAATGGCAGCCGGAGGGATAGTGTCTGGTGGCGGACCAAACGTTATAGACTCTGGATCGGCCATTGCAAAAAGACCATCACCATTGCCGTAGAACGATACGGTATGAAAAGGTAATTGATAGCTGCCTTCTGTAGAGCAAGATACGGTTGTTGTCAGGATGATCGAATCGCCGGGGTTTAGGGTTACCTGATAAGGGCTGATCGGATCCGGAGAGTCAATCAGCCAGCGATAACAGTCAAAGCCGTTCTCAATGTCATCCGGAAGAGGGCCTGTATAATCAGAGTTGACGGCACTGTCGTTTACTGTGACGATGTATGAATCAATCGAAATCTCAGGGGGAAGATTCTCGGAGAAATACAGCCCGGTCAGGGGAAAAGACTCATTATTTTTCAGGATTCTGATGATATCAACCGACTCCCCGGCGGCCGGGGTTTGGCTGCTCCAAAGGTATTCCACTGTCACTAGGCTGGTGGCCGGATAAACTGAATCGGCTGCCTGTGAAGATAGCGCCAGGATGAACAGGAGTACAATTACCCGAGATACTACTTTCATATAGTCCATAACTGTTTTGTCGGTAAATTGTTCGGGCAAATTTAGAATTATAAGGATCAATATCAGGCGAGTTCAAGACGAATCCAAATACCGCTATATACGATAGTTAGAATACCGCGAATATCTATCGGCCAGTGACTGCCGAGCATAAACAAATAGCAGAACAGGGTCAGTCCAAAAAAAAGCTTAATACCGCCTTCCCAAACATGTGTGGTCACGAAACCGAATAAAGCAAAAGAGAGTAGAAGAAATATGAGGGCCGGGGCGAGCAACGATACAAACCAATACCAGGGATTCTGAAGGTTGAGATGAAGATAATCTGGCGGAATACTGAACAGGTAGAAGATATGGGCAATGAGAAAAAAGACAGACAGCGCCATATAGAGAACCGATTCGAACTGGTCCTCCTGGTAGACACGAAAATCAACCGCCGCAAAAAAGAGCGATCCGGCCAGCAGTGCCATGAGCTGCAGTAATGTTACATCAGTAAATATTTTTATCAGTTCTTGTTCCACGGAGTGGACCTCCATGAGAGGTTACTGCAATTGCGATGCCGGAACGAGTACCGAATACGCACAAATTCAAATCGTTATTGATGGCCGTTTTATAGCAATTGGCGGGGTTCGGATAAGGTGGTTGGAGTGAATAAAGATGCGACCGGATTGCAAAGTTTTAACGGCGAAGGCAATTGAGAATCTCACCAACATATATCCGGTGGTAGTCTTTTAGGGGATATTCGTGGTCGATAGTTGGATCGAGGAACTGGGTTGGTTTGATATCTTCAGAGTAAATTTTACGGCACTCAAAAACTAATCTGGCCTGATCAAAATAGACGGAGCCATGCTCACTGGCAATTGGGGTTAGTCCCGCAGCACCTACTTTATCCATATCTCGGCCGGATTTTGTGCCACATATCTTCAAGGCGGAGCGGTGTTTTTCTTCGAAAAATGAGAGCGTAAAGATTTCCGTGCGTTCGGTGAATTCATACGTGTACCGAGTCGGTCGGACAAAGGCGAAACAGACCTTTCGGTTCCAAAGCTCTCCAAACGTTCCCCAGGAGATAGTCATAGTGTTGAAGCTGTTTATGTCTCCGGCGGTGATGAGGCCCCAGTCATCGGCAATAAGTTGGAATAGATTATCGGTAAGTTCGCGTGGGTCTGTTTTTTGGAAAGAATTGGACATAGTTTAGCTCACCATTTTGCTATTGTGGTCTTGTTGGTGTAAGATAATCGGTCCCTGTACAGCGACAAGCGGAATTCATAGGACCGGAGAGATCATCTCTTTCCTGTTTCAAAAGTGGCGATGATTACTTATATTATAACAAAGGCAAGCTGGTCTAACAAAGTCAGATGACAACAGCTTGCAGTAGCAAAGCGGTGTGCGAAGGTACCAAAGAGAAGTCCAGCGCCGTCCAACATCGATACCGAGGTACATACACTGACAGACTCAATCTAATCGCCCTGTGGGTGCGCAAGGAGGTTGCTATGAAGACTTTCGTTCTGATGACCAAAATTGCATCGCAAGACGCGCACTTGGTTGAAGTCGGCTCCAAAATGCAGCAGCACGATCGCTCCAGCCATGCCTGGTTGGAGGAGATCAAGAAAAAATGTCCAGAAGTCAGATTTAAGGCCCATTACGCTCTTTTGGGCTACTGGGATTTCATGGCCATTTACGAAGCTCCCAACGATGAAACTGCGGCCAAAGTCTCCCTGATCAGTCGCGCCAGAGGTGCCTATCAGGTTGAAAACTGGTCCGCTATTTCGTACGAGCGGTTGCTGGAAATCACCGAAGAGTTGGGGACGTGATCCAAGTCAGTCTGAAGTGACAGGGAAGAGGGAGTAGACAGCCGGAATCAAATAAGCTCAATCTGGAGCCTCGCCTCAGGCGGCATACCCGGCTGGACGTTAAAACATCTTTCAATCGAAAAAAGTCGCAATATCTGAAACTGATTTTTTTCTGATAACAGGTACTTTTGCATTTTTTTCAGGATAACCAACGGCCAGGAGCAGGAATGGTGTTTCGTGCTTGGGCCGTTCTAATATCTCCCGAAGAAAAGTCATCGGGCTGGGCGTATGGGTCAGGCAGACGAGTCCGGCATTGTGCACCGCCGTGATGAGCATACCGGTGGCAATACCGACCGATTCATTTATGTAATAGTGTTTCTGAATACTACCGTCATCTTCGATTTCGTGGCGGCGGGCGAAAATCACAATAAGACAGGCAGCTTTGTCGAGGTGGGCTTTATGCTCGTTGGTTCCAAGTGATTCGAGGTCTTTAAGCCAGTAGTCGGGGGCGCGCCTCGTATAGAATTCCCTTTCGACCTTTTCGGCAGCTTCGCGAATTCGGGATTTCATCCCCTTGTTGGTCACGACCGCAAAATGCCAGGGCTGCATATTGGCACCACTGGGGGCGGTTCCTGCCGCCCGTAGGCAATGTTCAATTATATCGCGAGGGACAGAACGATCGGCAAAGTCGCGTACTGACCGACGGCGAGCCAATTGGTCTGCAAACGTAGTGGCCCGTTGGCGCATTTCTTCAAGATCTGTTTCTTTCCATTCTGAGAGCGGCCTAAACTTGTGTTCGGTCATCAGCATTCTCCGTACAGAATTTACTATTTGTGCAAATAAAACAAAATGCTGGGCGAGAATCAAGGACAGGCGGGTGGAGCCGGGGCTCCCGGTTCAAACAGAAAGTTAACTAGATAGGAGAGGTCCGAAATATCTATGGTTCCGTTGGGGTCACCATTAATGTTGCCTTCCTCAGGGCAGGCGGGAGGATAGCTACCATCAAAAAGGTACTCAACGATTCGAACCAGATCGGCGATATCCACCTGTTCCATTTGGTCGGCATCAAAATTACCCCGAATACCAACACAGCCACCTTCGCAAATTGCAAAAGAGACGATATTAGAAACTGGAGACCAATTACCAGCTTCGTCGGCAGTTTTTATGGCAAAGAAATAGAGGGAACGGTCTTCCAGACCAGTGATAGTTATTTCCTGGGGCTTACCGGCTGGTAATGGAAGCGGCTTCTCAGCTGCAACGGGGTTGCACTCCTGCCAGTTAGCCTCGGATATGGGGAACCGAGCGCAGCGAATATCGTACTGCGCGGCCGTTCCACTCATAAGGTCATCACCGGGCGCGATCCAGTGCAAAGTCACGGAAGTAGCCCAGGCAGATGAGGCCGACAGAATGAGTATAACTTGTAGTGTGAGTAGTCTAATTAGTCGCAGTGGGTACCGTCGTTCGAGATGTAGTCAATTCAAACCTTCCTTGGTTGTTTTCGCGATAAAGGTGCATCGGGTGAGGGTGCATGTCAAGTAAAAGAACTTCTATCTGTTTCGGGAGCAGATTCTGCGTTCGAGAAGCGATGCATCTTCTGGAAACTGCTTAAGTCATATTGCGGAGAAATGGGTGCGAATCCGGGGTTATTCCCGAGGGCTCAGTCACCCGAATGTTGTGCACGAGTTCAATTGACGGGCGAGCAGCCTCAAGACCAAAGCCGTTACCTTCAAGTGTGTTCTTGTAAACGACGGTATGCAAATCGGTAAAGCCGCCTGAGAATTCAATCTCTTCACCGTCGACAGTAATAGACCTATACGTACTCTGGCCGCTTTCGGTCGCTTCAACGGGCAGGTCGGATCCATCGATAGACAAAAACCACTGAACACGCGCGTTCTTCAATTCCAGAAAGCCACCGGATTTGGTTGGACTCGAATAATGAATCTCGTTGGACTGAACTTCATCAAAGAGCCACATAAATAGATCAAAAAAGTGGATACCGATATTGGTTGCCAGTCCACCGGAGCGTTCAAGCTGACCTTTCCAAGAGACCAGATACCAGGGGCCGCGAGAAGTTATGTATGTGAGTCGGACGTCATGTTTGTGACCGCTCTGGTTTTGCTTGAGCTGTTTTTTCAACTCCAGTAGAGTTGGGTGTACGCGAAGTTGGAGAATAGTAAATATTCTCTTGCCGCATTCCTCTTCAATCTCTTGCAGGGCGTCTATATTCCAGGGGTTGAGAACCAGTGGCTTTTCGCAAATAGCATCGGCGCCGACTCGTAAGGCAAAACGACAGTGTGCATCATGGAGATAGTTGGGGGAGCAGATGCTGATATAGTTGACGGCAGAATCACCATTGAGGCGACGGAGTTTTTCGATATGGCGATCGAACCTCTCAAATTCCGTGAAGAAGCGAACATCTTTAAAGTACCCATCCAGGATTCCCGCCGAATCGTGGGGATCACAGGCGGCGATAAGATTATTTCCGGTTTCGCGGATCGCCTTGAGATGTCGCGGCGCGATATAACCGGAAACGCCAGTAATTGCAAAATTCTTGTTCATCGACTCCCTAATTCTCCACCGTTACCAAGTATAAAGTTCACTCGTTTGAAGTCCGAAGAAACTCCCATTTGACTGACTTGGCAACTATTTTCTTTTCGGACTGACCGAATGTCAGGCGCATAGACGTAACTTCCTGCTACATCTGCTATAACAATAGCGAACCAATCGCTTCCCGGCCTCATGCAACCTTCGGGAGAATAGCCGGTTTGATTGGTTGAGGACAAATACTAAAGCGCGGTAATCTGTTTGTCAGTTCAAATGGTGCAATGAGAAACTGGCAGATAACAGGATTCGCCTACTATCAGTTACTAACGAGATTTGAAATCACGCTATCATATTTTTGGATTAGGTCGGGCCAGTGGAATTGTTTCATCCCGTCAATGACGCGACTCAATTCATCCGGACGTTCTCCCCGCACAACGGCTTGACAGGAATATGAGAGTTTTTTCACCAGTTGCTTACAAGAACCGTCATAGAAAAACGGACTGTCATTTGGCTCACGGCCATCATCGATTAGTTCCGGATAAGAGAGTCGGTTAGGAAGTATCGGCCAGCAACCGGCGTCAATCGCCTCAACCACGCTGAGACCAAAAAACTCGTGATCGGCGGTCGACACAAATATGTCAGAATTTTGCAGTACGGATTCATACTCAAATCTCGATTTGAGATAGCCAAAATGATCGATATGATCAGCAAACTTCTCCTGGGCAGCCGCAAACACTGGTGGTATATCGGAAAAGCTCTCGCCCAGCACACTGAGACGAAATTCAATCCCTTGCTGCAGCAACGCTGTCATTGCATCAAAAAATAGTTCTGGGTTTTTGTCATGCTCCCAGCGTGCTGCCCACAGGATGCGGGGGACAGGGTTTACTTTCTGACTGTGATTTTGGAGGCTGTTGATCCCGGGATATAGCACTTTGGATTTTGACCTAACCGTCTTGATTTCACTATCGAGATTGAAGTCCGGCATCTTTTTGAGAAAGCGCTCCATCTCAATCAGGAAATTGTTCTGATGGTAAGATGAATTGAACCATACTTCGTCAGCACGCAATGCGGAGCTGAAATTGCTGAACGCAAAGTGACGGTCACGCTCGAAATCATCTCGAAAGGGATAGGTGAGTTGATTTTCATGAAAATAGATAACCGTGGGAAGTTGCTGTAAGTCGGACCTTGTCAGCCCAATGAACTCTGCGAGGTTGAGCATATCGGAGCAGAAAATGAGATCAAACTTCTGAGACAATAACGGTTCATGATAGAGCTGGTTTCTGTATGTAAGCGGGGCATGCCGCATGCGCCACTTCCATTTAAAGGGGGGCAAGGTGAGGAGTTCCCAGTCATGGCGGCTGTGGTCCCGAAGCCCGGTCAAAAAACTCTTATGACTACCCCCAAAATATGGCTCTAATGCCAAAACCTTAATGGGATTTGGATTATATTGCGTGTCGTTCATAGGGTCAAGTATAAGCTGAATAGCAATTATGAACAACTCTGATTGCGCCAGACCGGTACGGAGATTTATCCTCTTGATAAATATTAAATTTCATATTAGAATGGGCGGTAAGGAATGCCCTGAGAATGAAACAAAAATGACCTGCAGAGGCAATGGGAGATATGGATAGCAATCTACGTTACAATATCGCGGATCGGCGGCTGGCCTATCGCGGACAGCAAGATAAGTTGGAATTTGATGCTGACCGGGTGATTGAGTTTAATCATCGTCACAAAAAGGTCCTGAAAAACTACAATATCGAATTGTCAGCCTGTGACCTGATTACGCTGAGCGACTGGGTAAACCAGAAATCAAATCTTGGCTCACTAAGAAACCGCCAGGTTAGGCAGTCGGTGATATTGTCAGCAGCACTCTCGGCGATTTCGGTCGGTCTACACGGGCGTGGAAGTTTAGCCTCATTTCCCAAAGAGGCTCAAACCAACGACCTCTCCAACGCCCTGAAGCGAGCGAACGACAGAACTGCGGCTCAAGTGATGGCGGAAGTACTTCAGACGACTACGGAAACTTTGCCGCCTGGCGAAGAAGTTCTTATTGAGTCGGCCATTACCGAGGGCGTCCGGGTGAAGCCGGGCAAAGAAGCGGGTGGAAATCCGACTATCTCGGTCGGGGCGGTGTTCGGGAAGCAGCCCCATAGGCAGCAATATGGGCTGACCATGCCACGCGATGTGACGATGCTCTCAATGGGTAATGATGTTATCGACGGCACGACCAAATCAATCAAAGGTCTGCATTCGAGTCTGACAGCGCTTTTTGTAACCGAATCGAATATCAAACGACATCTTCCGGACATATACGTTCAACGCTGGATGAGTGGGCAATATTTTGACGAGTTCAATCCGCGGGAAACCAATGAACAGGAAATAGCAGAAATATTTGCTAAGTCCTATAATTTGTCGGGAATTGATAAGCTTTCAGCCTTTTTCCTCGATCGCCCCAGACATCATCCGGCTATGGATGCGTTAAATAAGGCGGGAGTGGCAACACCTTTTGATCAGGATGGCGATCTTCTTCCGGCAGTGGTTCTGGGAATGGATGGGTTATGGTTCCCGGACGGTCGCGGGCTCCATTCAATGATCGGTGAAATTGGCGGATCGGCGGAATGGGCTGTTGGAGTACTGCCATTGGTCTGGCGCGGGGGACAGGCGCTTGGAATGCTCACGAGCCAATCCTCATTGACTCGCTCTGATTTGACGCCGGATGAACTATGGAATGAGCGGTTCCATTTCACTGAAGATGAGTTCATGCTAATGCAGGACGCGCGCTTCGAGCGTAAACCGTATTTTACAATTTCGGATATTATAGACGACCCGTTTGCCGGTGGAATCAGCGCTTTTGGGTCTATTACGGACAGTTACTACGTGCCGTTTATGGAAGGCGTTAAGGCCCATCCTGAATCGGAAGAGGTGAGTGTGAGTGTTCTGGTCGTCAACTCCCTCGGGATGGTAGAGTGCTGGCAAATGAGGTTTAAGTGTCGAGCTAATATTGCTAACACAATAGAATTAATGAAGTCACCTAAAGAACAACTTGAACTCCTGGAGAGTCAGGACTTGCAGCGTGCAATTGGCAGAATGCTCGGCGATAAGCAGGCCAGAAAGCGATTCAGGTTGTTTTTTAACAACGAATACTACCCGGCACTAATCCCGGTCAGGGACAAGATGGTGCTGTTACACAAGGCGGTACAAACGCTTATCGAGCGAGGTGCGCTAAACGAAAAGGACCGTGAGATCGTAGCCATTACTGAGGCCCTGGCCCCGGAGTGGTTTGTGAACTCGGATTAGTCAGACGTCTACCGGACTCACAAAAACTGCCCGATTCGATTGGTTATTTCGAGGTCTCAATTAATGATAGTATTTGACATATTTATTGCATCCAACGTCCCCTGTAAGGTATATTGGCAGCCATTTGGTGCTGTTTGGGCACCGGCAAAGCTCCCCCAATAGAGGGCTTTGAAAAGTGAGTATGAGAACTTTGGTTGAAAGGAATTAGATGTTGTTCAAGCCTGTTTCATTATCGGCCCTTATCGCAGTAATTGTCTTGTCTATAGCCGGACAAAGTATAGCCCGTTCTGCTGTCAATGCCTCTGACTATAAAGGAAGTTCGCTCCAGGCCAATGCTACGGCCGATGGAATTGCGGTTCACCGGGTTGGTGAGCTCAGGCTATCAGTGACAAATGTGGGTGCCTTTGGAAACGGTTTTCAGGGCGGAGCCGATTTTTTGACTGGTGAAGGGACAACTTCATGTGAGTTTCCAAAGTTCTCAGGTATTGACTACCTATTTGCCGCCGCCTTCTGGGTAGGAGCGGTACGGGGCAGGGACACACTGGTCTCGACGGGTGAGGATGGCTGGGCGTATCATCGGGAAATGCACCCGGACGAGCCTGGTATTGGAGATTTGCGGCATCGTTCACTTATCGATCCTACCAACGAAGAAGAGTTCTTTGGCGCAATTTCCGAAGACGATATTTTGGCAATATACACTGACACACTTAGGGCTGGTGTGCCGAATGACGAGATGGATAATACTCGCCATCAACCATTGTTTATCAAAATTGAGGAATCTTCCTATGCTTGGTCGTATGATTACGCCAAGGATTTTGTTTTGTTCGATTACAAGATCACCAATTTCGGTTTCGAGGAACTGAAAGAGGTTTATATGGGTATTTATGTTGACGGCGATGTTGGATTTGGAGCTAAATGTACGCAAAACGCATGCTACTCCGACGACATAACAGGTTTTGTACATGCCGTTCAGGAGACAACTCGTACTGGATGTATATACACTGACACCGTGAATATCGCCTGGCTGGCTGACAACGATGGAGACCCACAGGGTAATAGCTTTGATGAAGAATCTGCTACCGGAGTTACGGCTACACGAATTGTGCGTACTCCTTCGGAAAAACTTGAGGTTTCATTTAACTGGTGGATATCCAACGGTAATCCCGGACTTGATTTTGGACCGCGTGAGAAAACCGAAGTCGGGCGTTTGAAGGAGCCGCTTCGTGACTTTGGCACCGGCGGTATCGGCACTCCGATGGGTGACAGAAACAAGTACTACATCATGCGGAATCAGGAATTTGATTACGATCAGGCTTTTACCGGAAAAATCGAACCGGGTGACCCTCTCTGGTTGCACCCGCTTTCTTCTGCCGCTGAGAATTTCTCCGATGGATTCGATACCAGATATTTGCTCTCGTTTGGACCATTCAAGATCGATCCGGGAGAAACGCTTCCGCTGTCATTTGCGTACGTTGGTGGCGAAAATCTCCACGTCGACCCAACCAACGGGGCGAAGTATCTTGATTTTCCGGCGGGGAAATATGAACCGAACAAGTTCTACCAAAACTTGAATTTTGAAGATCTCGCCACCAATGCCCGATGGGCCTCCTGGATTTATGATAATCCCGGTGTCGATACGGATGGTGATGGTTACCGTGGGAAATTCATCGAATGCATATCGATTCTGACGATTGATACAATCGTCAATGGCATTGACACTATTTTTGATACTCTTGAATTAGTCGCCGATACGACTTTCATCACCGGCGATGGTGTCCCGGATTTCCAGGGTGCCAAGCCTCCTTCACGACCTGACATCTGGGTGTATCCATCGAGTAGCTCCATGCGGATTCGCTTTAACGGTTTTTTGTCAGAGACTACGCCGGACCAGTTCCTTAATGTCAGTGGAGAGGATCCTCTGGATTTTGAAGGATACCGTGTTTACATTGGCCGAGATGAACGCGAGACAAGTTTTTCACTTTATTCTTCATACGATATTGAAGATTATAACAAATATGTGTTTGCGCCCGACGCATTCTCGAGTGATCCATGGAGATTATTTGACACTCCTTATACACTTGAAGAAATCCGGGCAATTTATGGTGATCCCGCAAACCCCAAATCATTTCATCCTTTAGACTACCAGTGCAATAACCCACTAACGGTTGGCGACTCAACGTTCTACTTCCAGACACAGGACTACAACGCCTACCGTTTTGGCATTGATACCGAGATTACAAAAAGATTTCCGGATGCTCTAGATCCGCTTGATCCTGCTTTCCCCGAAGCCAAGGGGGACACGACTGATGACGGTTACTACAGATTCTATGAGTATGAAGTCGTGATAGAGAATCTGTTGCCCACCGTTCGGTACTGGGTTAATGTAACTGCCTTTGATTATGGCTCACCAGCTTCTGGCCTGCCGTCACTTGAGACCAGCAAATCTGTCGGTGCCATAGAAGTCTATGCTCGGCCTACAGCTGGAATGGCGGAAGCTCAGGATCTTCCCATCTATATTTATCCTAACCCGTACCGTATGGATGCTGACTACCGGACCTCCTTCAATGAAGGAGATGAAACCCAGGAGTTTTCCGGGGACGGTAGATCTGATGATCGTGTTCGCTCGGTCAATTTTGCCAACGTTCCTGCGGACTGCGTGATTAGAATATATTCACTGGACGGTGACTTGGTACGTGAGATTGAACATCACTCTGATCCCACATCACCCACTTCAGGTCACGCTGAATGGAACCTGATTACTCGAAATACACAGTTGGCTGTGTCCGGCTTGTATTATTGGTCGGTAGAAAATCTGTCTACCGGTGAAGTAGAAATTGGTAAACTGGTCCTTATTATGTAGGTGTCAGTTTAGATTTAGACTAATAAAGCCGCTGATTCAGTTGAGTCAGCGGCTTTTTCTATACAAGTCGAGGTACTAAATCAAGGGCAGTCGGGTGGCGGAGGACCGCCGCCAAACATGAAGTCGACCTGGAAGGTCAGATCGGTGATATCAAGGTCGCCGAGACCATTGACATTGGCTTCATCATCACATTGGGCAGCAGGACCGCCAGCAAACATGAAATCGATCAGGTTGGTCAGATCAGTAATGTCAACAATCGAATCATGGTTGAAGTCACTGCGGTCTCATGAAACTCATGTTTGGCACAAACATAAGTGTCTGCAAAAAAAAGAGCCGGTCAAATACCGGCTCTCAATTCTTATGGGGTATCTTGAATGCTACAAGAGGTCTTCTGTCCACCAAAATAGCTTCTCACCGAGGCCATCGCTATAGCCAGTATGGCGATAACGTATCTTTCCTTCTTTGTCAATCACACATAGAAAGGGGATTCCGGATATTCCATAAGCTTTGGCTAACTCGTCATTGCCGTAGAGAAGAGTCATGCCATATTCATGTTCTTTCATGTATTTGGCCGGTTTGGACTTGCCTTGTTCCCAGACATTCACTGAAAAGACTTTAATGTCCGCCTTAGATCCGTTCTTCACAAAGGCATCTATAACAGGCATGGCCATACGGCAGGGGCCGCACCAAGTCGCCCAGAAATCAAGCACCAGGACATTACCCTTGAGGCTGGTCAATGAAACCTTATTGCCGTTAACATCTTCCAGATTCCACTCTGGGGCCGACTCGTCAATTTTGTCGGCAAGTGTTTCTTCTTTACGTTTCGGTTTCCCGGCCGCCCAATTGTCTTTGACAGTCTGAATTACAGCCGACCATCTGGAATCCGCGTGAAGAGCCTCAAGATCAGAATCTTCGCTGATATGACCCACGCGATCCCATCCCTGCTCAAGAGACTTGTTCAGGTAATCAAACGACGTCTCCTTATTGCCAGAACGGGAGTAGGCACAGGCTAAATCATAGAGCGATCCGTTGTCAGTCTCCCAGCCGGATTTACTTTTCTTGTAGCGGATTACTTCATCAAAAGCTTCGGCAGCATATAGCGAAGAAGTGTAATAGTAATTGAGGAACTCGTCCTTCTCAGCCATTTTGAGTTGACCCTGACCGACCATCTGGTATGCGAATGTGTTTAGATCAGAAAGAGCCGATTCGTATTCTCCCATCATGGCTTTCAGACCGGCATAGTCCATAGCCGAGGGCCAGCGTCCGCCAAGATCCTTGGCCTTGTCAAACGTCTCTTTGGCACCGGCATAGTCCTTTGTGTAAACCTGGTAGGCTGAGAGGAACTCCAGGGCGTAAGATTGCCCAGCATCGATTTCGGCCAGGCGGGCAAACTTGGGACCGTCTTCTGGTAACATCTCGGAAAGTTGTTTTGCAACATCGCTGCCAGATTTATCGGAGATCAGTTTTGTCACATAGGTAGCGAGCAGGAGACGATAACCGTATGCCCAATCGACGTCGAGGGTTATTACTTTTCGGCCGATCTCGACCTTCTGGACGTCCGATTCAACCATTCTCCCATAGAGGTATAGATACTTGGCAGATTCAGGATTGTCATCAGTTTGTTTTTGCGAATAAGCAAGAACCGACTTGGAGTCGATCCCTTCCCACTTACTCTGAGCCTGACGGATGACATCCATATCTTCGGACTTTTCCATAAACTCGCGACAGATGTCTATGCTCGTGGCTTCATCTGCGGCGCTTCCGAACTGTTCTTGAAAATTCTCGTTACTGTAGTTTGCATCATCGGCTGCGATCACTGGCAAAGCGAGAAAGAGCCCCAGTGTCACCAATAATACAACTCTCAAAACTCTCATGTCACCTCCGGTAATTGTCAAATATCCTAACTGATTGTATGAATCCAATTCTTATTTGTTCATTTTCAAGATCATTCAAGAATTAGTGGGCGGCAAGCAAAAAAGATAGAGGCGAGCTTGATTACTCACCGCGAGGAATCTGAGAAATTACCTTTTTAATGAATTGTGCTTGCCGTAGTCCGAAGGGTCATGGAATGACTTTTATTGCTTCGCGCGGCGGTAACTGGTGGTCGCAGAATCTGTGAATCTCGACCTGAAATCTTCGCCGCGGTCCGAAGGAATAAAAGTGACTACGTCACTGGTGCCGAAGGTCGGACTCGAACCGACATGATGTTGCCATCGGGGGATTTTGAGTCCCCTGCGTCTACCAGTTTCACCACTCCGGCACAGACACGGTCCGGTAGAAGGACGAGCCCAAAGGTATAACTGACGTCTCTGGTTAGCAAGGTCTTTTTGAGTGGTATCGATACACTTGATGTGATCATTAACGCTTGCGCCAATTCCGAGAATTGCTATTTTCGTAGCATGGCCGAACCAACATTTCACAGTAAAGTTGTTGCCGTTGTCAAAAGGATTCCACGCGGAAGAGTGGCTACCTATGGGCAGATCGCTGGTTTGGCCGGATCGCCCCGAGCGGCCCGGCAGGTAGTGCGGACGCTGCACTCCAGCTCACGTAAGGAAAACCTTCCCTGGTATCGCGTCATCAACTCACAGGGGCGTATCTCGCTCGGGCGGGGGAGTGGCTACGAAGGACAACTGACCTTGCTGCAAGCTGAAGGGGTTGCGTTCAAATTAGACGGGTCGATTGACCTGTCCAAATCACAATGGCGACCACGAATCAAACAGTAAGCTTCGGGCCATTGCTGGCCTAAAAGTGCACCCGTTCTTCGGTTGTGTCAGGAAAATTCCGGTCGTTCTGACGGGGACTGTATGTTCCCTTGGATGGATGGATTTTGCAGGTCGACATCGGTTGATTGTCTTCGGTGAATATTTCGTTAATGACATCCAGACAGCGGTCAGTAGCCAGTTCTCCAGAGGCCAAGCAAACGTCGAGGTGGACAATTCCATCCGGTTCCTCGAAATCGAGCGTGGGCAAAGAATCATGGGCGGCAATCATGAACTCCGTCCAGACCGGAACGCCGTTCTTGGCGCCGTCCTGATTGCGTCCGATAGAGGTCTTATCGTCAAACCCGATCCAGACACCGGCAGTAATCTGAGGCGTGTACCCGATAAACCAGTTATCGCAGAAATTGTTGGTAGTTCCGGTCTTGCCGCCAGCCGGACGACTGAAACCCATCCAGCGAACCCGTTTGCCCGTGCCTCTATCGACCACCGATCTCATCAAGTCGACCATGATATAAGCGGTTTGTTCCGAGAGAACTTCGTCTTTCTCTACAGCGGTATTATCTTCCAGGACTCGGCCGTAGCGGTCGATGATCTTGTGAACCAGACGGTAGGGGATATGAATCCCTTTGTTGGGAAAGGTACTGTAGGCCGACACCAACTCGATCAACTTCACCTCGCTAACACCCATAGCCAGTGAAGGTACCGGTGCCAAGGGAGTCGTTATGCCCATACGCTTGGCGTAGAAAATTGCCTGTTCGGGGCTGATTTTCAGCAAGAGTCGAATAGCGACCAAGTTTCGTGACAGACGAATGGCATCGCGAAGAGTAATCGGTCCTTTGAATTTGTCATCAAAGTTGTGTGGTCGCCACTGCTTGGTACCGGGAATATCGAGTACAATAGGGTTGTCATCGACAATGTCGGTAGTATGAAAACCGTTGTCAATGCAGGCGGTATACACAAAAGGTTTAAAGCTGGAGCCGGGCTGTAACGTCGCCTGGTAAGCACGGTTCCATCGTGATTCTTTGAAGTCGCGCCCACCAACCATTGATAAAACATCACCATTGGAATTGTCGATGGCTATAAATGCTCCCTGGATTTTCTTGTAGGCTCTTATAGGATTACCAAGCTCATCGGTAGTGTCGGGAATGATCAAAGTGTAATGGCGATTGTCGATATTATACCGGCGTTCAATAATGACTCTCAGAGAATCGACCTTTTTTGCAACAGCAGCTTCCGCCGCCGCCTGTAAGTCAACATCCAGTGAAGTATAGACTTTCAGTCCGCCGGAATACAGCTTGTCTTCACCATACTTATCGTGAATATACCGTCGGACGGTTTCGGTGAAATAGGGCGCGAGACCTATTTTCTCTACCGGTGGATCGATTTCAAGTGGGAGCGTTTTCAGGGAGTCGAATTCCTCGCGGGTAATTCCGCCAAAAGAATAATAAGAATAGAGAACCCGGTTGCGGGCCTGAATAGATTTGTCAGGATTGTTAAGGGGTGAATTGATATTGGGTCCCTTGAGAACTCCAATAAGCACGGCACAATCACTGATTGTTAGCTGATCGACAGATTTCGAGAAGAATATATGTGAGGCCGACGCAACCCCATAGGCGCCACGACTAAAATAATACTGATTGAGATACATCTCCAGTATTTCTTCTTTTGAATATGTCCGTTCTAACTTGATCGCCGTCAGGCCTTCTTTGAATTTGCGATCAAACGTTTTCTTGCGGGTAAGGAAAAGCATCCGGGAAAGCTGTTGGGTAATAGTCGAAGCCCCCCCTGTGATCCTGCCTTTGACCAAGTTCTTAAGAGCCACAATAAAGACACGGCGAAAATTGATTCCCCAATGATCAAAAAATTCCTGATCCTCAGAAGCGAGAAGAACATTAACCAGCGTCTCCGGCAATTCTCGGTAAGGAGTGAGAACTCGATTCTCGTTATAATACTCCTGAAGCAGGATGCCGTTGCGGTCGTAGATTTTTGTTTTTAAGCTCGGCTCGATATTGTGCAGTTGCTCAAACGAGGGCAACTGATTCTGGTATACATCGTAGGTATGATACCCGAATATAACAATAAACGTTATTATCAGGCTGAGCAGAACATAGATTGAGATTCTAACTCGGCGTTGACTCGGCGGGCGAGAGGGAGCTACTTTAACCATGACCTATATTCCTGTGATCGGAGGCTCCAGTCAAGTTTAATTCAACGTCGTAGTTGAAGTTGCTTTTTGAAGCCGGTATCATATCTTTTGCTCGATTGTCGCGCATATCAATTACACTCTATTATATGCCGATATCTTAA
>JAUXBO010000272.1 GCA_030619345.1 Candidatus Zixiibacteriota bacterium
TGACGGCACTCTATGAAATGAATATAAGGAATGACTCGCCACACGAAATCAGAGACTTAGTGATAGAAGTACTGATGAGGGATGAGTCCGATTCGGCAATTTTTGCAACTGCCCCAATAATGAACCCTGCGGTCAGGCTGATGTGGGACTCTTCTCAATTAGTAGTTCAGAGAACTAACGCAATTGTTCGAATCGAGACCAACATATGCGTTGTAGTTTCGCCTGTATTTGGACCCGGGGCTGAGGTCAGCCACACAGTGCAGGCGACTTTTTGCACAGAACCCAAGCTAAACATACTCGATTACGACACTGGGGAATCAGAGGTGCCAGTTGAAATCATGCCGAATTTTATAATGCGAATGAACAAAGTCAAAGAATTATAGATGCTAAGAGAAATTGCGCCCTACTACACCTTTACCCCTGCTGCTCGTTCTGGTGGTATTCATCGACCAGTGATTGCGATTCCAGATTCAGGCGGTCGAGTGAAATCTGCATCCCCTTAAACCCAAACAGGGCATCGACCTGATTTCGATCCAATGATCGAATCGAATTCATACTCAGATAATCACCGCTAAAGCATGCCAGAGTTCGAGCCGTCACTTCGCTGATCCAGAGCAGACCGGTTTTGTATTTGATTATCTGACCTGCTACAGCATCGGCAGATACTTGTCGTTCTCATACTTCGAGACATGGATGCGGTACTGATCCCACTCCATCTTTTTGTTCTCGATCAGCTTGTCACAAATATGATCGCCCAACGCTTCGCGCATCAGTTCTGATTTTTCAAAGGCACGAATAGCATTTTCGAGAGAATTGGGAAGCATATCAATATCCAGTTTCGCTTTCTGCTCATCGCTCATGTGGAAAATATTCTCTTCAATCGGCGCCTCCAGTTCATAATTGCTCTCAATTCCCTTGAGTCCGGCGGCTAACATGGCCGTGAAAGCGAGATACGGATTGGCCGCCGGATCGGGCGAGCGCAACTCTATACGGGTGGCTTTCTCTTTGCCGATCCGATACAACGGGACGCGGAGCATACTTGAGCGATTGCGCCTGCCCCAACTAACGTACACGGGAGCTTCGTAACGCGGCACCAGGCGTTTGTAGGAATTCACCCACTGATTGGTTATCAGCGCAAACTCCTTGACATGTTTGAGGACTCCGGCGGTAAACTGCCGCGCCATCTTGGAAAGATGATACTCATCATCCTTATCAAAAAAGAGATTTTTCCCATCCTCAAATAGTGACATATGGCAGTGCATCCCGCTTCCGTTCTGGCTAAAAATCGGTTTGGGCATGAAGGTGGCATAGACATTATTTTCAAGTGCGATCTCTTTGACGATAAAGCGGTAGACCTGGGCAAAATCGGCCATCACCAACGCTTCCTGGTATTTCAGGTCGATCTCATGCTGACTGGGGGCTACTTCGTGGTGCGAGCACTCGACCGGAATATCGATTGCCTCCAGCGCGATTACTGTCTGTTTGCGAAGCTGGGTGCCGACATTGACCGTGCCATAGTCGAAATATCCGTCTTTATCAAGAGTTTCTGTTTCACTATCGTTGGCAAAATAGAAATACTCTATCTCCGGACCGACATAGAAGGTCCAGTTTTTGTCCCTGACTTGCTCCAGGTTCTTTCGGAGTATCCAACGCGGGTCACCGTCGTAAGGCGTCCCGTCGGGATTCGTTATATCGCAGAACATCATAGCCACCCGCTGCCCGGCTATCTCCCAGGGGATAATTCGAAATGTAACCGGATCCGGAACGGCCATCAGGTCGGACTCTTCAATCCGGGCAAATCCTTCAACCGAAGATCCGTCAAAACCCTGCCCTTCCTCCAAAACCTGCTCTATTTCCGAACGGGTGATTGACATCCCTTTGATTTTGCCCAGGATATCGGTAAAACAGAGGCGGACATATTGAATTCCGGCTTCATCGATAAGCCTGAGAATATCTTCCTTGGTTCTGGTCATTTTGGATTCCTCCGGTCTATTTTTGGAGTGGCGTACGCCTCAATTAAGAAGTCATATTAATAACGTAGTCGGCAAAAGCAATTATAAACTGATTCGGATTCTCAAATAGGCGAGTGGAAGTAGATTTATGTTCTTTTCGCTCGACTTTACCGGCTCTCTTCCACCTCAAGTAGCAAATCGATTGATCTTGTTTTCGGCTCCAGCTTGCGATAACTGACTCCGGCCATATCGAAAATCTTTCTCGCCGCAACAAACACATCCTCCCTATCGTACTTATCGCTCAAATAGACGACTTCCTTAATCCCCACCTGCACAATGAGTTTGGCGCACTCATTGCAAGGGAAAAGTGAGACATATAGCGAAGCGCCTTCCAGGTCCGGCTTATTTGAGGCGTTGGTAATGGCGTTCATTTCGGCGTGGCAGACGTACGGATACTTAGTATCCAGAAACTCACCCTCGCGATCCCAGGGCAACTCATCATCGGAACAGCCAATCGGGAAACCGTTATAGCCAATTCCGATAATTCTCTTTTTGCTGTTCACAATGCAGGCTCCCACCTGAGTCGATGGGTCCTTGGAACGCTTGGCGGATAGCTGGGCTATGGCCATAAAGTACTCTTCCCAGCTGATGTAGTCAGTCCGTTTTGTTTTCATGGATAGAATATAGGCCGACTGCTTCGCTGCCGCAAGTGGCTTGCTGCCTGAAGAACACGGCATTTCATACGTGAGAAACAAGTCCCCACTCTACGCGAACCAAAGTTATTGCATCCGGCGAAAGGGTTGCAGGAACCGGAATTTCTCCGGCGGCCTGAGAATGAAAACCACAATTGTAAACAGCGCGATCAGTATAGTCGGTATTATAATCACCGCCAGATCAACATCGGGATAGATAAGTTTCAATATGTACTGTGCTATAAATGAGCCCGGGTACTCATGCGATGGGTCATAATGCCGGCGCAGGGCATTCTCCCAGAGAGTGAGCGGGCAGTACTTCCCAAATATTTCAAGAATTGCAACAAAGAAAATACCGGCCAGATGAATCGTGCGAAACAACCAGCGGTCAAAAAAAGCCGGTTTCCGGAAAGCCCGCACGGTGAGTGCGAAGCCGAGCAACATGAAACAGATCCACCCGAAGTGGACCACCACCATCAGATCGGCCATTATGCGATAAAACATGAGTCACCACTCCCGACATTCCTCACCTATTCGTGGGCGGCAGACGTCCTCGTCTGCCCGCGTAATCAATTGGTCAATTTGTCGACTTGCGATAAGGTCGAGTGTCGGGAGATTCCTTGACTTGGACGCGGAAAAAACCGAATTCGCCTTCTTCGTCTTTTCGCACAGATACAGTACTCATAACCTCAACTACAACTTCTTCTGAGCCAAATACGTCTATAAATATCTCGACAAACTGTTCATAAGTTAGCGGTGAACAATTCCTGACTCTTCCAATAAGTTGAAGATTGTCACCTGCCACAACATCTAAACCACCGATGTGCCTAAGAACTGCGGTAGTTAAGACATGACCTGTCTTCAATGCCTTGGCCGCATCAAGATCA
>JAUXBO010000150.1 GCA_030619345.1 Candidatus Zixiibacteriota bacterium
CGACAGGCTCAGGGTGACGTAGTCCACAGAATGTCGAAACCCATTCGACAAGCTCAGGGTGACGTAGTCCACAGAATGTCGAAACCCATTCGACAGGCTCAGGGTGACGTAGTCCACAGAATGTCGAAACCACAGGGGATTTCGACCTACAAGTCTGGTTCCCACAAGATGTCGAAACCGCAGGGGATTTCGACCTACTGAATCCCCACCATAAATGGTGGGCCACCAATCAGATAATATGCCTATCAGATAGAGAAATAGTCTGAAAATTTAAACTCAAAGTCGGGTGGGTAGTATTCCCCTTTTTCTTTGTTAAGAAGATAATCTTTGCGATAGTCTCCAGCGACGATCTTTTCGATCATCCCTATCAGATGATCGATCTCCTCTTTTGTATTGTAGATACCAAAAGACGCTCGGATAGTCCCAGGAATGTGGGAACGGTTGCGGGCCAGAATCTCATTTTCGAGTTTAGTTGCATCCTCTTCCGAAACCTTGAGAAGACTCTTCACATATAGATGGGCACAGAAACAACCCGAGCGCACCCCAATAGCGCCTTCATATGACAAAATCGCTGCCGCAAGCGCGTGCGGTATTCCCTTGAGATTCATCGATATAACACCAAGCCTGTTTGCCGCATTGGAAGGGTCTTTGTCACCGTAGACAATCACTTTGTCAATCTTGTTCAGTTTTTTCAACGCGTATTCAGTCAGTTCCGCCTCGTGACGAATTATATTGTCCCATCCAACCGACTCCAGCATCCTGATCGCTTTGGCCAGAGCAACAACCCCAATAATATCCGGCGTACCAGCTTCTTCCTTTTCAGGTAGTTCGGTCCAGTAGGCTTCTTCGAGTGTCACGATGTCCACAACGCCGCCGCCAACGGATTCCGGATCACCTTTTTCAAAAGTCTCCCGCTCACCAACCAGAACGCCAACTCCAAATGGGGCGTACATTTTGTGGGCTGAAAAGACCAGGAAGTCGATTTTGTGAACCGGATCGTTGGATTTCATTTGTACAGGACGATGCGGGACCAGTTGGGCGGCATCGACGAGGATCTTAGCGCCGACCTGGTGAGCCTCTCGAGCAAAAAAATCGATATCATTAATGTACCCGCTCACGTTTGAAGCTCCGGTTATGGCAACAATTTTGACCCGGTCGCCATACAGCTTCAACTTCGACAGAAAATCCTGCCGAGAAATCTGACCGTCATTATCCAGACCCACGTGAACCACCTGCCCGACTCGTCGCCAGGGGAGTTCGTTGGAGTGGTGTTCCATCAGAGTGGTTAGAATGATGTCGTTTTTTGACAGGTTGAGACGATTAGCCAGCTTGTTGATGGCCTCAGTGGAATTCTTGGTAAAGATCACGACGTTTTTACTTAGATCAGCGCCGACAAATTCTGCTACGATATCCCGTGAATGTTCAAACGCCCAACTGGCCAACTGTGACTTAAAACCGGTACCGCGGTGGACATTGGAATACCAGCGCAAAAAAGAATTGACCGATTCTACAATAGGCTCAAAAGTCGGAGTCGAGGCCGCATTGTCGAAATTGATATACCGTCTGGAACCGGTAAGCGTGGGTACGACAGTGTCGTAGCCGACTAAAAGTTCGGGAAGCATTTCAACTACAATTTTTTCGGTCTTAGTTGATAATTCCGTCGGTGTCGTCATAACAAACTACTCCAGAGTATTATTTTCAATTGGGTAAAATATAGAGTCTCCGCGCCAATTAGCAACGGACGACGAGAAGAAAATCAGACGTCCTTAATAACACGAAGATATCTCTCGGCCCAGATTTCCCGTCGGTGATATTGATTAATATGATTGCGGTACTTGCGACCCAAAGACTCTCCGTCTATTTCTCCGCTCTTAAGTCTGAGTATAATTTCGCTAAGAGTTTCTGGTGAATCTGAAGGATAGGTCAGTGAACCACCCGCAAGATTGAGTTCGTCGATCGCTTCGCCCTGACGCGAACCAAAAATAATCGGCCGGCCAGCCGCCATGTACTCAAACATTTTGGAGGGAAAAGCCATGCGCGCAACCTTAACCTCTTTCAAACTCTCCACCAAGACATCCGATGACTTGAGGAAATACGGAATCATTTCCAATGGCTGCAACCCGATAAAGGTCACATTCTTGAGTCCGTAGTCGCGAACCATATTCTCCAGTGCTTCCCGTTTCTGTCCGTCGCCCAAAAATACGAAATGGATACTGGGTTGATCGGCCAGTTTACGCGCTGCTTCGATGAAAACCTCGAGCGGGCGTACCCATCCCAAAGTCCCGGAATACAGCACCAGGAATTTGTCTTCCCAGCCAAACTTGGTCCGGATGCCGTTGGTATCGGAGGTTATAAATTCGGAGCTGACACCGGATTTGACAGTGGCGACATTATTCTCGGGTATCCCGATTTTGTACATAAACTGGGCGATTCCATCGGTTACCGGAACAATCTTATCGGCCTTTGAGTAAAGCCAGTGCATTACCGTCCGGATAGCCCTGGTGAATAACCCCTGATTGAGGTTTCCAAAATCTTCACTGGATTCCGGCTGCAAATCCCGCACCTCAATAACGAACTTGGTTCTCTTGAGCTTACTGAGAATCCAGCCAATTACAGGAGAGGTAACCGGCGGGGTTGAGGCCAGCACCATATCGAAATTGCCCTTAACCTTGAATGAGTTGATCACAGTCGTAATCAAAAAGGTGATAAAACCGACCATTCTCTTTTTGGGCTGGCTGTTTGAAGCAGGTAAAACCCAGCTTCGGTAGACCTTAACACCATCAATGACTTCAGAATAGAAGAAACTGCGCTTGTATTTCTTGGGGACGATTCCGTCGGGATAGTTAGGAATAGCCGTCATTACCGAGACGTCAATCCCCTGCCGTACAAAATAGCGGGCAAATTCAAAGAGCCTGCGTACGGCGCCTTTTTCCGGAGGAAAATGCTGTGTTACAATTAGAATTTTCATATCAACCCGTTGAAAATTAGCACATTTCTAAAAAACAGGCAAGATAATTCTGACCACTTTGTGAACAAAATCACGGATTTTGCTTGACGCTAAGGCCATTTCGCGATAGTTTTTACAGGGAATTTAGCGTGAAAACGAGAATTCTTTGTATAATAAGAAACGCAACTGAGAGAGGTATGTGTATGCGTAAATTTGTTCTCATTTTGACTGTTTTGGCCTTCACGGTAGCGGTTTTTGCCGCTTTTGTGACCGCTGAAGAGGCGGCCACCGCTGAAGAGGTCACCCATGACTATGTTGGCGCCAAGAAATGTAAGACTTGCCACAAGGCTCAGTACAAGTCCTGGTTGGAGACAGGGCATGCAACAGCTTTTGACGTCTTGTCTGACGAGGAG
Source organism: Candidatus Zixiibacteriota bacterium (assembly GCA_030619345.1). Lineage (GTDB taxonomy): Bacteria > Zixibacteria > MSB-5A5 > GN15 > FEB-12 > JARGFS01. The sequence continues at coordinate 3,361 of JAUXBO010000150.1, forward strand.
AAGACCAAAGAAGAGTGTATAGTTTGCCATATTAGTGGCAAACTGGCCGATGAAACAGTTTTGGAAGGCGTCCAGTGTGAAGGCTGTCATGGCCCGGGCAAAGACTACAAGTCAGCCAAAATCATGAGCAAAAAGAAATGGAAAGCTGACCCGGAAACACACATGAAAATGGCGCTTGAGGCCGGTTTGATTCCCCAGACCGAGGAAAGCTGCGTGAGATGCCACACCAAGGAAGGCAACGAGAACTACAAGGAATTCAATTTTGAAGAGGCCAAGGGCAAGGTTCACCCGGAACTGGTTAAAGAAGGCAAGTAGTTCGCAATTTAGATTGATTATCTCAAGGCGGTCTTAGGGCCGCCTTTTTTTATTACCCGCGAAGCGAGAATGTGCGTACCGACACCCATTGATTATCAGCCAGGGGAGTGATGAGGTCGATTGCTTCGGCCATGAATTGTTCGCGGCAAAGGTAGGCGCAGATGTTCTCCTTCACCAGCATCACCCGGTAATTTGAAATCTCACGAGCCAACGTGACGTGCGGAATATACTCGGAAAATGGGAGTTCTAGGCCGAGCCCGATGGTCAGATCATAGTATAATTTCTGCAATGGTGCGTTTTTCTGAAGTGACCAATAGATAATTGGCGCTTGGGGATAAAAGTCTGCCAGATCATCCAGAGCTACTTCGAATGGTTCTTGATCATTTGCCACCGAAGCAATAATTGAGGCCAGTTCATCGACCGGACAATCCGACTCAAATGGAAACACAATAGTTATGTGTGAATCGACAATGTTGTAGTCCGGGTCATATTTTTCTCGCAGACCGCGCGCCATAGCATCAAGGTGATCAGGCAGATACAGAACTACGGCGTACTGACGTGCGCGCCGATCTTGCAGGAGTGAATTGTGGTACTCGTGATTCACTTCTCACCTATCGATGAAATACGATCTCTACCCGACGGTTCTTAGCCCGCCCGGCAGCAGTACTATTTGAAGCCAAGAAACTGTCTTCGCCGCGACCGAGTGCTTCCATTCGTTCGGTGGCGATGCCCAGATTCATCAAGTAGTCACGCACCCGTCGCGCCCGTTTGAGTGACAAATCCCGGTTGGCAACTGAAGTTCCGATATTATCCGTATATCCCGAAATTTCCAGTTTAACGTCTTCGACAAAATTGAGCAGTCTCGATAGTCTTTCAAGACGCTCCTTAGTAGAATGATCGATCTCAAATGAGCCGGAGACATAATCGATATGAAGTACCATTGGCTCGGCCAACATAGAAAGATTGATACATCCAAATCGATCAACATCGACCCCGACCAATGTATAGGGACAATCATCAAGACCGTCGGGGATGCCGTCGGCATCGCTGTCTTTTGGACACCCCTGCTCATCGACAATCGCACCCACTGCGTTATATGGACAATGGTCGAGATAGTCCGGAACGCCATCGAAGTCTGAATCAACGGGGCACCCGTTAATATCCACCATTCCAATCGCGCGTCGGTCACTGCCGGGGCAGTTGTCGAATCCATCGGTGACACCATCACCGTCGGAATCTATCGGACATCCTTGTTCGTTCACCAAACTACCGGGCCGGGAGTCCGGACATCTATCACGAGCATCGGGAACATTATCGCCATCGGAATCGAGCTGGGCCTTTCGGGTGGATGCACCTGTTGCAGATTCTGTCCAGAGTCCTTCTGATTGCCACTGCGGTTTGGGGGCGCCAAAACGGAACCGCAAACCGAGAAACGTTGAAAAAAGTTGACGGTCTCGTGCGGATTCAATCTCCGGGGAAAATTCCACACCGGCGCCGGTCAGGTAATCCAACTCCGCTCTGGCAAACAGTCCTACTCGCCCAGTAAGATTGATTTGAAATTCCGAATTTAACCCAACAAATATTTCGGTCGCTTTGTAGTCAAGAGTCTGATCTTTTTCTCCGGGCACTTTCATAATCGTCCCGTCGGCGGGATTTGTAATCTCCCAGATCAGGAGTCCTCCTCCAAGTCCGAGCGAAAGGTTAATCATACTACCGAGAGAAAACATATCTCTTTGGGCCATTATTCCCAATCTACCGGAACTAAATTTTAGGGTGTCGTGCTGATCATCGCTGCCAACTGAGAACGCCGAAGATGCCGAAGTATCGTTGTGTAACTGATAGCGCGCGTAATCCACACTCAGGTGCCATTGTTGGGAAGGATAGTAGCCGATTCCAAACGAAAACGACTGCTGCAGTGGGAAAGGTCCCTGTTCACCGGAACCGAGATTAGTCAGGCCGCCGCGAACAGAAACCGTATATCGATAGTCGGGGTCCGCTGCATTAACGGTTGCAGCAACAATCAAAAGTAGAACTACTATTGAGACAGTTTTTGATTTCAAGTGACGAGACATAGGGCTAATACAACTTCTTTACGTCGACTCCGGTATAATAATGCTTAAGTATGTCGGCAAATGCCCACCCTTTGCGGGACAGCCCGATGGCGCCGCATTGGCACATGCCAACCCCGTGTCCGTAGCCACTGCCCTTGAAGGTGATCTTTCTGATATTCCCCGATTGGTCCCGATCAAGCGCAACATCAAACCGGTCCGACGGCAGGATCAAGTCAGGGTTGGATGTTCGGCCAATCACCCATCGGATCCGATCGGCGGAAAACTTGAATATATCATGACTGGTTCTGATCGAGAGTTGTGCGATGCGCCCACCGGGAGTTCGGTTGCCGATGATAACATCTTCAATTTTGCCAATCCGCAAGTCTCTGCCTCGATCGCTGGAAAGATACTGCTCGATCCTCCCCCGGAGTTGCTCTTCTGAAAATACTTCGCTCCAGTTGTAATACTTGGACCATGAACAGGCACCGCTATCGGCGACAGCTTTTAAGTAGGGCTCCTCTTTACGATCCCAAACATGTTCAATGGCATCGGTCATGCCGCCGCAGGTGGAATGATAATAGGCGTTAATAAACTAAGTCGGAGGCCAAGCGGTCTTAG
>JAUXBO010000053.1 GCA_030619345.1 Candidatus Zixiibacteriota bacterium
CCGTCGGTCCCGGCAATTCCAGGGGCTGACATCTATCTTACTATAGATCAGGATATTCAAATTGCCTGTTCTCAAGCGCTGGACACCTTTTGCTGTGGAGCCGTCGTGGCGCTTGATCCACGCAATGGGGAGGTGCTCGCGATGGTTTCTTATCCCGGTTATGATGCCAACATTTTCTCATCGGTCATACCGGAAAGTCTCTGGAACGAGATTCGCACCGATTCGACTCATCCACTACTCAACCGGCCCTTAAACGGTATGTATCCTCCCGGATCGACTACGAAGTTCGTGACCCTGGGGGCCGGATTCGAAGAAGGTTTGATCAGGTACAACACGACTTTCAAATCCTGTATAGGGGGCTATCAGTTCGGAAATCGTTTCTTTAGATGTTGGAAAGCTGACGGGCATGGTGTCCTTAACGGAGTCCACGCCATTGAGCAATCGTGCGATGTCTATTTTTATCAGCTCGGACTCAAACTCGGGGTAGATAAATTAAGTCGTTACTACGATCTTTGCGGTTTTGGAAAGCTAACCGGTATTGATCTTCCGGGAGAATCTCCGGGTCTCAATCCCAACAGCGAATACTACGACAAACGATACGGAGAACGCAAGTGGTCGCGGGGATTGGTTTTGAATAACTCTATTGGACAGGGAGAGCTGCTTGTCAATATTGTCCAACTGGCGCAATTTTTTGCAGGGATGGTCCAGAATGGCGAAGTGTACCGTCCGCATCTCGTAAAAAAAGTCGTGCAGTCTGATCGCATAGCTCTCGAACCAGATCGTAAGCTCTCGTTCCGGCTTCCGTTTTCCAAGCAAACATTGGATTACCTGATGGAAGGCCTTCGCCTGGTAGTTAACGGCGAACATGGTACGGCTCGTGGGTTGCAAACCGATATGTATTCTATTGGTGGCAAGACGGGCACGGTCCAGAATCCTCACGGTGAGAATCACTCCTGGTTTGTGGGGATTGTGCCGCTTGATAATCCTGAAATAGTAGTTGCAGCTATAGTGGAAAACGCCGGAGATGGTTCCGTAGTTGCCGCGCCGCTGGTAGGCCAGGTAATTCATGCTTATATGAACAAGAAGCTTGGAATTAACAAAGTCGTATCGGTTTCAAGTGAGGGTGAAAAGTAGTGTTGAATTATCGTAGTCTGGACTGGCAGCTAATCGGTGCGGCCCTTGCCTTATCCCTGATCGGAATTATTCTGATTATGTCCGCACAGTACCATGCCGAAGGCGACTTTGTACGCAATTACTACCTTCGGCAGGCGGTCTGGTTGCTGATAGCTCTGGTAGTCTTTGCGGCTATTGTTCACACCCCTCTGAGACTTTTTGATTTTTCCGCATTTGTGCTATATGGTGTCCCCTTGTTCCTTCTCATTCTCGTACTTTTTATTGGAAACACGCATACCGGAGCTACCCGTTGGTTTTCATTTGGACCGATAAATCTTGCACCTTCGGATATTGCCAAGATATCTTTATTATTGGCGCTTTCACGGTTTTTTGCCTACACGAAGCTGTCAGTTGCTTCCAAGCGACGACTGGCTCTGACAGCGATTCTAGCTCTGATACCGATGGCTTTGATACTCAAGCAGCCCGATCTGGGGACATCATTGGTTTTTCCGGTGCTTCTATTTATCTTGTGGTTTTGGTCAGGACTCTCGCCGTGGTACTTGATTCTAATCGTATCTCCTCTGATCTCATTAGTTGCAGCCTCTCATTGGCTGGCCTGGGCGCTCTACTTTGCTGTCCTGATCACCTTTCTATTTGTAGTCAGACCGGGACTGATTTTTGGACTATTCACGGTTGTTGTGAATCTGGCCACCGGCACAGTCACTCCTTTTCTTTGGAATCGATTGGCCGATTACCAGCAACTAAGAATTCTCACTTTTCTGGATCCGGGACGTGACCCGCGTGGGGCTGGTTATCAGATTATCCAGTCCAAGATCGCGATAGGCTCCGGAGGTGTTCTTGGCAAGGGGATGTTCGAGGGATCACAGACCCGGCTGGAGTTTCTTCCCGAGAGACATACCGACTTCATCTTCTCTGTCCTGGGCGAAGAATTCGGAATGTGGGGAACCCTGATCGTGATGGGACTATTTTTCTTCATTTTTTATCGAGCCATCGTAATAGCCTCACGGTGCCGGGCCAAGTTCGCTTCTAACCTCGTAATGGGCGGCGCGGGAATTATTCTTTTTCAATTTTTTATCAACATTGGAATGACGCTTGGATTCATGCCAGTTACCGGGCTGGCGCTCCCCTTTGTTTCATACGGTGGTACATCGCTGGTTCTAACCTGGTCGATAGTCGGCCTGATAGTTCTCGCCGATTATAACTGGCAGGACTATTAGCGCTGCAACGCTGAGACCGGACTCAAAATGAAAAAAACAATGGAGTTTGGAAAAACTGGATCGCTCTGGCTGCTTGTTGGCGGAGCTGTCTGTATCAGTTTTGCTGCGGTATTTGTAAAAGCAATTGGTAGTGAAGTAATGGGGCCTACGCCCATAGCTTTTTGGCGACTTTTTCTGGGGGCTCTGTTTCTATTTGCATGGGGAGGCTTGTCGGGTCAGTCGCTTAGAATATCGTCGAGAATGCTCGGCTGGGCGTTGCTTGCAGGTGGTATATTCTATGTCGACCTTTTTGTCTGGCACCGGTCGATAAACTACGCCGGGGCCGGAATGGCGACCATTCTCGGCAATACTCAGATATTTATGACGGCCATTCTCAGTTATTTCATATTCAAGGAAGTGGTGACTGGCAGGTTCTTTATCGCGGCTGTTAGTGGAATTCTGGGTGTTGTGCTTCTGGTAGGTGTCGGAAGTGACATTGAAATAACTGGCAAATACTTACTTGGTGTAGCTTTTGGTCTTGCTACCGGAGTAGCTTACGCGCACTACATAATAACTGTAAAACACAGTGGTTCAATTGCCGAACGACCACCCATTCTGATCTTAATGGGTTGGATTTCTCTAATGAGTGCGCTTGCATCCGGTCTGTCGGTACTTTTGGAGGGCGAGTCGTTTATCCCGTCCCAAAGCTCTGCCTGGATTCACCTTGTCGGTGTTGCGCTTGTGACGCAGGCGGCAGGATGGTGGGCGATTTCTACCGGATTGTTGAAGATAGAAGCTTCCCGAAGTGGATTGATACTTTTGCTCCAGCCGACACTTGCGACCGTCTGGGGATGGTTGCTTTTCTCCGAGCAACTTTCAGCCTTACAACTTTTGGGTGGCGCAACAACATTGACAGCCGTTTACTACGGATCAGTGTACGGTCGCGCAAAGAAATAAAAAAGGCGGCATCAATGACGCCGCCTTTACAAACGTTTCAAATTCTATCGTATCAGTCGACCAGCACTTTCTCCAAACGTTCGACAATATAATCAATATTCTCTTCATCAAGAATGAGTGGAGGAGAGATGCGAATAGTATGCCCGTGACTGTCGTTGGCCAGCAGGCCAAGTTTCAGTAGTTTGCTGCAGAATGACATGGCGTCGCCATTCTTGACTTCGATACCGATGAACAGTCCACGACCGCGCACCTCTTTGACATGCGAAGAACGTGCGGCAATTTCGTCAATTTTCTTGTGCAAAATCGCGCCCATCTTAGTCGAACGTCCGGCGAGGTCTTCGTCGACCAGCACATCAAGCGCGGCATTACCGGCAATACAGGCCAGAGGGTAGCCGCCAAAGGTAGAACCGTCGCGTCCCGGCTGGAAGACAGCGTCCATTATTTCGGTGTTGGTGACAAAACAGGAGAGTGGGACCATACCGCCCGACAACGCTTTGCCGAGTACAATACCATCCGGGACAACATTTTCATGTTCAAAACAGAACATCTTGCCCGTACGTCCGAGCCCCACCTGAATTTCATCGAAGATCAACATCAGGTTATTCTCGTCGGCTACGTCGCGCAGACCCTTACGAAATCCATCCGGAGGCTGGTACATGCCGCCTTCGCCCTGCATCGGCTCAACGAGTATGCCGCAGGTGTTTTTGTTAATGACCGCCTTAACAGCTTCAAGGTCACCAAAATCAACATCAACAAAGCCTGGTACCATCGGACCAAAGCCCTTTTTGTATTTCTCTGTTGAAGAAACAGAAACGGCCAGTAGGGTGCGGCCATGAAAATTGTTCCTGAAAACAATGATTTCCTGCTTGCCGTCTTCAATCCCCTTCTTCATATATCCCCACGCGCGGGCTGTCTTAATGGCTGTCTCAACGGATTCGACTCCGCCATTTTTGGGAAGAACCTTGTTCCCGTTCGCGCCCAGTTTCGGAGCCATCTGCGGAACCAGAGTTGAGAGTTTCTTTAGAAAAAGCGCCAGCGAATCGGTGTACACTACATTTGAGATTACCGAAGCGTACTGATTCTGAAGAGCCTCTACCAGGGCACGGGCAATATTGGGGTGACAATGCCCCTGATTGGCGGCGGAGTAAGCGGCGAGACAGTCCAGGTATTTATTACCATCTTGTGTGTGCAGCCAGACTCCTTCCGCTCTACGTACTACCACATCCAGGCGGCCATAATGATGCGCGCCATGTTTGTGCTCGAATTCGAATATCTCTTTGTCGGAAATGGTGGAGAATCCGGGCGCAGTGTTTAGGGTTTTGACATCAGCCATAGCAGTATCCTCGCAGAAAGAAGCGGTTGGTTAATAAAATTCTGATCGAAGATAACAGTTTAAAACTATCCGTCAAGAGACCGTAAGCGGTTATTAGCAAAAAAGTTAGGGCTAAAAAGAAAATCACGTTTTAGATGCACTAAAACGTGATTTTTTTCAAAAAAAGTTTTTGATCAAGCGCGGATCTTTTGCATCTGTCGCGCCATTCGTGCGTCGATCTCAAGAACCTGCGGCACTTTTGCCGGCGTGCTTGAAATTTCAGAGGAATAGAGAACAAAATGCGCCTTGCCATCAGCGGTCGGGAGGCCGCCATTGATAGACGGGCTCAGCTTCTCTTTCAAGTAATCCAGTTCGCTTGCAATTTCCTCGAACTTATTATAATGAATTTCACCACCGAGTGAACTTGCCAGCTTCTTGATAATCTCAATATTGCTCAAGCCGCTGATTGGCTCTCCAATCGGTTTAGTATATTGAGCGCTGCCGTCCCACGCCGTAAGGTGTCCTTCGGTTTCAAGATATCCGGACATCGGCAGGAAGACGTCAGCCATCTGAACTGTTTCCGTTTTGAACATATCGGCCACGACCAGAAAATCGAGATGATCGACAAAACTATTGAACTCATCGGCAACAGCCGGGTTCTCTCCAAATACAAAAGCCGCGCGTATTTTGTCCTCACGGATTTTCCGCTGCATATTGACACCCGAGTCCTTAAACAAATTGGCGATGTCCGTCTGCCATACGGCCGAAAGTTCCTTGAGACCTTTGGGATCGTCGATAGTAGTTCCTCCCGGCAGAATATGCCGATCAAAACCAGATGACTGCATCCCGTTAAGATTGCACTGACTTGTCGTCAGGACGAGGCCGGAGCCTTTGGTGCCGACTTTACCCAGTAGCATCAGAAGAGTCATCAGCGCTTTTAGATCGTTAGTGGCGCGATCAATACGGCTCTCCAGATTATAGCAAGCTACGATCTTCAACTCCGGTCGGCTCAGGAGATCGACAATCTTTTTGATTGTGTCGGGTGCCACCCCGGTAATGGTGGCCGTTTCCTCCAAATCGTTTGATGTCAAATTCTCTTTGATCTGATCAAAGTTCGCCGTTTTTTCACGGATGAACGACTGGTTGACTTTTCCGGACCGAATCAGTTCGCCCATAATCCCATTCAGCAGAACGGTGGCCGTTCCACGACGCGGATCGGCCCATGCTGAGGCATGACGAACCATATCGATCTCAGTCGAATTAATCACCACCGCTTCCGTTCCATGGCGCATCTTCCGTTTCATCCGCCAGCCCAATACCGGATTTTCGGAACTTGGGTCGCCGCCGAGGAATAGGAACATGTCGGCGTTTTCAACATCATCGTATGAAGCCGTCGCGAAAGTGCTGCCGATCATATCATCAAGAGCATGATAGTCAGCCTCGTTTATCTGACGATGGAATGAAGTAATATTATTGGTGCCGACCACAGCGCGAGCAAAGCGTCCGGTAAGGTAGAGTTCCTCGTTGGACAGTTTTGGCGACGCTGAAACAATTACTGAGTCATTGCCGTGTGTTTCCAGAACCGGTTTGATACCGTCCCGAATGGCATCGAACGCCTCGCTCCAGCTGCATTCGACCATCTTATCACCTTTGCGTACCATCGGGCGTGTAGCGCGGGTGCCATCAAGATAATGTTGATATCCAAAGCGCCCCTTCACACACAACTCTCCACGGTTTGGTCCGGTATCAGGTGGAGCGCCGGTTACAAAGAAGAGGTCGGCGGTTTTCACATTAAGAGTAATGTTACAGCCAACCGAGCAGTAGTTGCAGACGTTGAAAACATGTTCCATTTTCCAGGGACCGGAACGGCGGAACGGCATCTTCTCGACCAGAGCGCCGGTCGGGCAGACATCAATACAGTTGCCGCAAGAAACACAGTTGGTTTCATGCAGTGCCTTTTCCAGTGCCGGTTTAACTATTGTCTTAAATCCACGGTTGACAAAACCCAACGCCGAGACATTCAAAATCTCCGAGCAGACAGAAACACAACGTCCGCAGCGAATGCACTTATTCGAGTCTATTTTAATAAACGGATGCCGTGTGTCCGGCTTGTATCGGTTGAAAGCGCCAATAAATCGCTCCTGGTCAACACCGTATTCGGTACCGTAGTCCTGGAGAATACAGGCCAGTCCGACATCGCAGCCGCACTCGGCGCAGCGTAGCGCTTCCTGTTTGGCCATACCTTCTGAGAAACCGGTTTCAACTTCCTCGAAGGTATGAATTCGTTCTTCTGCAGACAGTTCCGGCATGTGGTGACGGTCACCTTTCGGAAAGTCCGGCAGATCCTCGGGTGTAATCTTATGGAAGGTATCTCGCTTGGATTCAAATCGGGGGCGCAACGGATCAGCCACGCCCGTTTTGATATACTTGTCAATCGCGCGGGCCGCGATTCGACCGGCAGCAATTGCGTCGACGGCATCAGCCGGACCGGTCACAACATCACCACCGGCAAATACTCCCGGACGGTCAGTACCAAAAGTACCTTCCGCTGCCTCAATCGTATTCCAGCGCGTTGTTTCTATCTTTTCGTCACCGTCAACCCCATTAAGGTCCGGTTCCTGTCCAATAGCCGATACAATCCAATCAGCGGGCAGATCATACTCAGAGCCCTCGATTACGACCGGCCTCCGCCGACCGCTGTCGTCCGGTTCACCCAGTTCCATCCGGTTGGCCGAAATCGACTTCATCCGTCCCTTGTCATCTGTATTAACTTTGATCGGCGCGGCGAGGAATTCCATTTTGATCCCTTCCTCTTCAGCCGCGACAATCTCCATTTCGTTAGCCGGCATCTCTTTGCGGGTCCGTCGGTAGAGCAGGATGACTTCGTCGGCACCAAGGCGAAGCGAGGTACGAGCGGCATCAATAGCAGTGTTGCCACCACCGACCACGACCACTCTTCCCTTGATGTCGGGATTGGTCTTCATCTCAACCTGCTGAAGGAATTCCACTCCCGAGAGAACACCCTCGGCATCTTCGTTTTCAACCCGCATCGGTTTTCCAACCTGCGCGCCAAGTCCGACAAATACGGCCTCGAATCCGTCGCTGAATAGGGAGTCGATTGTGATATCCCGTCCAAGAGCTGTGTTTGTTTTCACTTCGACGCCCAGATCGGTAATCCAGTTGATTTCTTTATCGAGAATCGCTTTCGGCAACCGATATTCCGGAATGCCATAGCGAAGCATACCACCCATGTGGGGAAGAGCCTCAAACACCGTCGGACGATAGCCGTTGATAACCAGATAGTAGGCCGCCGTCAAACCGGCCGGACCTCCTCCAATGATAGCGACCCGGTGGCCATTGTCCGGTTTTAACTCCGGCTGCCACATATCACCAATCATGTCCTGATCAGCTGCATATCTTTTCAAGAAATCGATACCGACCGGTTCGTCAGTGATCGAACGGCGACATCCAACCTCACATTTACGCGTGCAGACACGTCCACACACCGAAGGAAATGGCAGCTTCTCTTTGATCAGCGCAATTGCTTCTTTCGGTTTGCCAAGATGCACCAGCGACATGTAGCCCTGGATATCAACGTCGGCCGGGCAGGCAAGACGACAGGGTCCGAAGCAGTCGGCGTAGTGATCGGACAGGAGCAGTTCCAGGCATGTTTTCCGTGAGCGCATGACCCGTTCTGAGCGTGTCTTAATATCCATACCTTCGCCGACTTTCGTTGCACACGAAGGGAACAGTTTGTTTTGACCTTCCATCTCCACCACACAGAGGAAACAGGAACCAAATGGAGGTAGCTTATCATCGTAGCAGAGAGTTGGAATATCGTCAAGTTTCTGTTCGCGGCAGACCTGAAGAATGGTCTTGTCAGGTGAGGCCGTGATCTCTTTACCGTTTATCTTGAGTTTTACATTTTTTGCCATTGTTGACCTCAATCCTTTACGACCGCATCGAAGCGGCAGACGGTGAAGCATTTGCCGCACTTAATGCACTTATCTTGATCCACAACGTGCAGTTCTTTCTTCTCACCGGTGATGGCATCGGTCGGACATGCTTTGGCGCAGACCGTGCATCCGGTACACTCATCGTTGATTGTATATGTCAGGAGCGCCGGACAGACATGGGCCGGACACTTTTTCTCTTTAATATGAGCTTCATACTCATGACGGAAATACTTCAGAGTAGTCAGGACTGGATTTGGCGCTGTCTGCCCCAGTCCGCACAGCGAAGCCTCAATAATCTGGATGCTGAGTTCTTCCAGATTGGCCAGGTCTTCCATCGTCCCTTGACCATCACAGATACGCTCAAGTATTTCCAGCATCCGCTTGGTGCCAATCCGACAGAACGTACACTTTCCACAGGATTCAGACTGCGTAAAGGTCAGAAAAAATTTAGCGACATCGACCATACAGGTCGTTTCATCCATAACCACCAGACCACCAGAGCCCATAATCGCGCCGGTTTTGTTGATCTGTTGATAATCGATTTTTGTATCGCACATTTCGGCTGGGATACATCCGCCGGAGGGGCCACCCATCTGTACTGCTTTGAATTTCTTGTCATCGACAATTCCGCCGCAGATGTCAAAAATGATCTCGTTAATTGATATCCCCATGGGCACTTCCACGAGACCAGACCGCCTGATTTTGCCGGCCATCGCAAACACTTTGGTTCCTTTGGAATTCTCAGTTCCAAAGGCCGCATAAGCATCGCCGCCGTTAAGAATAATCCACGGTATATTGGCGAATGTCTCAACATTATTGATATTGGTCGGTTTCCCCCAGAGACCGGATTGGGCCGGGAAGGGGGGACGGAAGCGCGGCATGCCACGCAGTCCCTCAATAGAATGAATCAGCGCTGTCTCTTCTCCGCAGACAAATGCACCAGCACCTTCTTTGATCTTGATGTTAAAACTGAAATCGGAACCCAGGATATTCTCACCGAGAAATCCCTTTTTCTTAGCTTGGGCAATCGCCAGTCTTAGCCGCGCAATTGCTTTTGGATACTCAGCCCGACAGTAAACGTAAGCTTCATCAGAACCGACCGCGTATCCTGCGATAATCATACCTTCCAGAATGGCACTGGGATCACCCTCAAGAATCGAGCGGTCCATAAATGCGCCCGGATCACCTTCGTCGGCGTTGCAAATGATATACTTTTTATCACTCTTGGCGCCGCGAGTAAACTTCCACTTGGTACCGGTTGGGAATCCACCACCGCCGCGACCACGCAGGCCTGATTTTTCAACTTCGGCAATTACGTCTTCGTACGTCATCCCGCCGAGCACTTTTTTGAGTGCCTCATAGCCACCGGCCGCGATATATTCATCAATAGAGCCCGGATCGATCACGCCGCAGTTGCGCAGCACGATCCGTTCCTGATTTTCGAAATATCCTTTTTCGGCGTCACCACCAACGATCCACTCATCTATCGATTTATCGCCGATCAGATCATCTTCTACAATCCGTCCCACACGATCTGGGGTGATTTCACCGTACATGTAACCGGAGCCGTTGCCGTTAGATACTTCTACCAGAACTTCACGGTAGCACATACCGATACAGCCGGTTTCCTTTAGAATAAATGAATTGGGGTGTTCTTTTAGTTCGTCCTGGAAGGCCTGGAAGACTTTTTCGCCACCGGCGGATATGCCACAGGTACCGAGTCCAACTTTTACCGTTTTCATATTTTAGGCCTGCCCCTCTGAATTTTGTAGTTCCTTTTTGGCTCGCTGTTTGTACTTCCGTAGGATTTTTCTTAGTTTGGGGGCAGTTAGTCGGCCGTAGGTTTCATCGTTGATCACAACCACCGGCGCTAGCGAGCAGCAACCGACACATGCCACTGAGAGCATGGAGAAACTGTGATCTTCCGAAGTCTCCTCATAGTCGATATTCAATTCATCAACAATGGTATCCGAAATCATCTTGGCGCCGTTTACATGGCAGGCGGTACCGTTGCAGACCTTGACCACATATCTGCCAAGTGGTTTGGTCCTGAACTGGGCATAAAAAGTGACGACTCCGTAGATATCGGCGGCGGCAATGCCCGTCACATGACTGATATAATCAATGGCCTTCTCGGAAATATAGCCATATGTATCCTGAGCCGACTGCAGCAAAGGGATCAAAGCTCGCTTCTGACCGTCGTATTTCCACAGATCGATATTAAACGGCTTGAAATCTTCTTTGGTCGCTGATGACATACAAAAGCTCC
>JAUXBO010000269.1 GCA_030619345.1 Candidatus Zixiibacteriota bacterium
GGTCCAGCGCGGTGTGGTTTCGATTTCTCCATTAAAACTCAATTTTACGGATCGGACTTCACTTGAGAAAATTGCCCAATTTGATTTCAAGTTGTGACATTCGCAGCCGTCGTCTTGGTAGGTGTAGTTGGCTTCGCAATATTCGGTTGACTTCCGATCAGAATAATATATCATAATCTGCTGATACCTTTATCGGGGCGTGGCGCAGGTTGGTAGCGCGCTTGGTTCGGGACTAAGAGGTCGCTGGTTCGAATCCAGTCGCCCCGATTTATTTGAGTTTGTATTTTCTCTTTGGTGATAATTCTCAATTTTGATTGACAACTTTGACTCACATGACCTTTCCCGGAAAGGACTCTCCAAATGTCTGAACAGAGGAAACCGGTAGTAGCCATAATAGGTGCCGGAAAATGCTCCAAAAAACTGCGGGACATGGCGTACGAAGCGGGCAAATATATCGCTGAAAACGGCGGTGTTGTTGTCTGCGGCGGCATGGGGGGAATTATGGAAGGCGCCGCCAGAGGTGCCCGCGAAGGTGGGGGACTGACTATAGGAATTCTGCCGACCGACAAAAAGGAAGACGCCAACGAGTTTATCGACATCGTTATTCCTACCGGTTTTGGCGAAGCGCGCAACCTGATGGTCGTGCGTTCGGCCGATGCCGTGATTGCATTCCCCGGCAAGTACGGTACTTTGACGGAGATGGCCTTTGCCCTTCATGCCGGTAAGCCCCTTATTTCAGTCTCGGCCTGGAAGCTGGGCGATGAAATCCGCCAGGTAGATTCGCCGCTTGAAGCAGCCAAACTGGCTATGGAACTTGTTGAGGAAAATGAGTGAGTTCGGTAAGAGCCGAGTTGAAAATCTCCGGCTTGGTGCAGGGCGTTGGTTTTCGTTATTTCTGTCATCACTCAGCGCGCAATCTAAGTCTGACCGGGTGGGTGAAAAATGACCCGGAGCGGACTGTCTCTTTGATAGTTGAAGGAGAGCGCGGAGCAGTGGAGTCACTGATTGCCGATGTCAAGATTGGTTGTCGTTCTTCGCGAGTAACGGATGTGGCTGTTCGATGGGCGGAGTTTGAAGGCGGGTTCAGTGGATTTGAAATTCGATGATAGGCGGATGAAGGCAAAATTATGGAAGAAATAAAAAAGTACATTCGCGAGGTTCCTGATTTCCCGAAGCCGGGAATTCTGTTTTACGACATTACAACCCTCATGCAGGACTCGGTCGGATTCAAACTGGCCGTTGATGCTATGGAACGATACGTAGACTCTCGCGGGGGCAACAAGATTGTCGCCATTGAATCACGCGGGTTCTTTTTTGGCGGTGCCATCGCTGACAGGCTTAGCCTGCCTTTGATTCCGATCAGAAAGCCAGGTAAACTACCGTCGGAAACAATCTCCGAAGAATACGCTCTTGAATACGGCACGGACAAACTTGAGATTCACTCCGACGCTATCACGAGCGGCGATAACGTAGTTGTGGTCGATGATCTCATCGCGACCGGCGGCACCCTCGAAGCAACCTGTAATATGGTTAAGCGTTTGGGGGGAGAGGTGGCGGGAATCTCAACCGTGATCGATCTTTCGTTCCTGCCCTGGCGGGAGAAGCTCGCCGCCTACGATGTCAACTATTTGATCTCCTACGACTCCGAGCGGACATAGTCCGGTTCAGGCATAGCCTCCTTTATTGCTTCGCACGGACATAGTCCGTTTTATTGCTTCGCACAGCGACGAAAGCAACTGCCGGTATATTGGCTTCCTGCTACAATAGAAGAGGCATAGTAGGTCGAACCGCCCGTCAGTTCGACACTCTGCTGGAGTGACAAATGTCAAACGGACAGGCCGTTTGACCTACAAGGACTACATTCTTTGCTTGGCACAGACAAAGTTTGCTTTATGCTTCGCAAGTATAAAAGGTCGAAACCGACTTGTGGGTTTCGACATCGCACCAAATACGAATAATCAAGAAATGTCAAAACCCTCTGTCGAGGGATTTTGACCTACACGAAGAACATTACTTCGGTGTAAGTATTTCTCTCTTTGATTGTTGCGGTAAAATGGGTTCGTTTTGCATATTTTAAGTGTCGCACTGCGATATCATCGTTAATTGAAATTGTCCAAAGTCTCCCGGGTTGTTTTGTGTTCATTCTTTTCCATATCTAAACGGCGTCTTTCATAATCAGTGGATGTTTACAGCGTTTTTTGTCGGGTGGCACGCTCGAACTGGTTTAGGCGTGCCTCGACAATCAATCCGGGCCAAACAAGTTTGAGACGGCCACCCTGTTGTGAGCGGATGGGGCGCCCGACAGGGTCAATGCCGTTTGAGGGAGAGTTAGGAGAATAGAGGGGTGTCAGGAGGGCAGGCCTTCTGACCTACTACTACAGTGGCAGCATCGCAGGGATGCTGCCCTACGAAGTTAATAATGCAGTCCTTGATTTCCAATGCTTGAAAGCATAAATTGAGGCACTAATCTGCCCCCGTAGCTCAGTAGGATAGAGCGTCGGTTTCCTAAACCGTGCGTCGCAGGTTCGAATCCTGTCGGGGGTATTTGTTAAGACGGCATCCGTGAATTGCATCTGTGAAAAAAGGGAGGGTTCTATGGCGGAACGTGTATTTCTGGTCCACGGTTGGTCGGTAGCCAAGACCACCACTTATCAGGCGCTTCATCTAAAGTTAGCCGAAGCGGGTTACGAGTTGACCGAAATCTATCTCGGGAGATATGTCTCGCTTGATGATCATGTCGAGATCAAAGATATCGCTACGGCTATGCACAACGCGCTTTCCCAATATCTCGACCCGGACAATTGGAAAGAGCCTTTCCACATTATCACCCACAGTACCGGCGCGCTTGTTGCAAAAGAATGGATTGCTAAACATTACACAGGGAAATGTTCCAAGGAGAAGGCCTTACGTAATCTGATCTTTCTGGCTGGGCCGCATTTTGGGTCCCGTCTGGCGCATCACGGACGATCCATGATTTCTCATCTCAAATATCTGGGAGATACCGGCAACAAAGTTCTGACGGCGCTTGAACTGGGGAGCGATTTCTCGTGGCAGAACAATGAATTGTGGCTGGACCCAAACTGCTGGAAGAACAAGGGGATCAGGCCGTACTGCATCATTGGTGACCGTATTGACAAAAGCTTCAAGGAGAAGATGATTTTTGCAGAAAAGATATTCCCCGCCGCATACGAAAAAGGCTCCGATGAAGTTGTTCGAGCGGCGGCTGGAAATCTGAATTTTCGCCGTTACCTGATTGATGCCGTGAACAAAAAACAGCAGTTTGTGGGGGACATCAGCGGTGTCCCGTTTGTGGCGTTGAAAGAGTACACCCATTCGGGAGATGATTTGGGCATAATGAACTCGATCAAGAAACGCGCCAAACCGGGTCAGGCCAAGTATCTCAATCTAAAGCTGATTCTGGATTGTCTGGCAGTCAAAAGCGACGCTGCTTACAAGCGCGTTCGAGAACAATTTGCTGAAATCACCAAGTTGACGCGCGAAAAGCGCAAGCCGTTTGCCCAGCTTGATTTCCGATTCCGCGACAATACCGGTGCCCCAATAGATGACTA
>JAUXBO010000172.1 GCA_030619345.1 Candidatus Zixiibacteriota bacterium
CAAGGCGGGACGCATTGACAAAATTGTGTCTGATGATCCGATAAAAACCCGAGCCAGATTGGCTTTGGTCTCTGCAGTGAAGACTGTAATAGCCGATGGCCTTTACCTACTTGGTCTCAAAGCTCCGGAGAAAATGTAACTATGCCACAGCATGTTCGACAGATCACAATCTGCGGCTTTGGCCTCATTGGCGGCTGCATGGCGCTCGACTTCCAAAAGGGTGGTCCCAAGCGATCACCGGAGATTGTCGCCTTCGATCGCGCCGCAGTTCTGACCCGTCTGAAAAAAGATCGGCGGTTCCGAGTGAAAACTGAAAGTAATCTCAAAAAAGCAATTCAAAACAGTGACGTAATCATTCTCGCCGCGCCTCATGTCGCCAATGAAAGTCTGCTCAAACGTCTGGCCAAATTGAAAGACCTTTGCGACTGTCTAGTCGTTGATACCGGTGCCGTAAAACAACCTATCGCAAAGCTGGCTGCGTCACTAAAGTTTGGGGAAAAGGTCCAGTTTATTGCTTCGCACCCGATGGCGGGTCGTGAACGTAAGGGATTTGAGAACTCAGATGATCGGCTGTTTGACAATCATGTCTGGTATCTTGATGATTCGATAGAACTCGACCGGACGAACAAAGCACGGCTGGACTGGATGGTTCAAAAACTTGGTGTTACTCCGGCTTTTATTTCGCCATCGATGCACGACGAACTAGTCTCCGAGATTTCACACCTGCCGCAGCTGATCTCAACCGTTCTCGGGGCACAAATCAATCCTGATCTGATCCAGCTGGCTGGGCCGGGACTGTGTTCCATGCTGCGTTTGTCCGGATCGCCATATTCGGTTTGGTCGGAAATAATCGACCAGAACCGAGCAGAGATAATAAAGGCGCTGGACACATTTGCTGAGAACATCGCCACAGTGAAAAACATGATCAAGAAGAAGAAATCTCTACAGGAGATATTTGCTTCTGCAACCAGGAGTTATAAATGCTTATCGTAATGGAAAGCAATGCCACGACCAAAATGGTGGAGAAAGTTTGCACCGAAATCGAGGGTATGGGACTCACGGCTCATCCGATGCCGGGTGCTGTTCGTACCGCTATCGGTGTCACCGGTAACAAAGCCCAGGTAGACTCTGATCGCGTCTTGTCCCTTCCCGGCGTTAAAGATATTATCCATGTTACCCAGTCTTACAAGTTGGTTAGCCGAGAATTTTACCCCGAAGACTCAATTGTTGATGTAGATGGAGTCAAAGTTGGAGGTAAGAATTTCGTGGTAATGGCCGGACCTTGCTCGGTCGAGAGTCGCGACCAGTGTTTTACTATCGCCGAGCACGTAACCAAAGCAGGGGCCACGATCTTTCGAGGTGGCGCCTACAAGCCGAGAACATCACCATACAGTTTTCAGGGACTAAAAGAAGAAGGTCTGGAGATTCTTGCAGCCGTGCGCGAGGAATTCAACCTGAAGATTGTGACCGAAGCGATTGACACTGAAGTAATCGATAAGGTCGCCCAGTACGCCGACATTATCCAGATCGGCGCTCGCAATATGCAGAACTATTCTTTGCTCAAGAAGGCTGGTCGAACGGATCGCGCCATACTTCTTAAGAGAGGGATGGCGGCGACACTCGAAGAATTTCTGTTGGCTGCCGAGTACATCATGTCCGAAGGAAACCGCAAAGTCATTCTGTGCGAGCGGGGCGTGCGTACTTTTGCCGATCATACGCGAAACACGCTGGACCTCTCGGCCATTCCTTTTGTTAAGCGCAACAGCCATCTTCCAATTATCTCAGACCCAAGTCATGGAACCGGACGCCGTGACAAAGTCCTTCCGCTATCCAGAGCATCTTTGGCTGTTGGAGCCGATGGCCTGATGGTTGAAGTCCATCACGATCCGGCCAAAGCTCTGTCCGATGGTCCACAGTCAATTACCCCGGACATGTTTGAACAACTAATGAACGACATGCGCAAAATCGCACCCGTTTTAGACAGGACTTGCTCGTGAATCGAGAGCTTTCTCCGGCCCGACGAATAGGCGGGACAATTGTAGTACCGGGTGACAAATCAATCGCGCACCGTGCAGCCCTGCTCTCTATCCTGGCCAGTTCACCAATTGAGGTAATTAATTTTCCTGACAACGCTGATTGTCTTTCTTCGCTTAAGGCTGCCGAGAGCCTTGGAGTCAAAGTTGCAAAGGAATCGAACAAGCTGGTTTTTACTCCACCGGATTCCCTGAGCCCTGATCCTGAGACAACGGTCGACTGCGGAAACTCTGGAACTACAGCGCGACTTTTATCTGGTATTGTTGCCGGTACAGAGATAGAACTCACCATTACGGGGGATGAATCTTTGCAATCAAGACCGATGAAGCGGATTATCGATCCGCTCACTGAGATGGGTGCAGAGTTTTTCTGCGAAGATGGGCGACTACCTATGAGAATCAGGGGACACAAACTCCTGCCGTTTGAATATCGACTTCCGGTTGCTTCGGCACAGGTCAAATCGGCCGTGCTGTTGGCGGGACTGGCTTCGAACTGCACCGTCGCAGTCCAGGAAGAAATTGTAACCCGCAATCATACGGAACTAATGATGCAGCATCTGGGAAAAGGCGTCGAGATTAGAAAAATCACACCGGTGCCGGTTCAGGATCCGCTTGATCCACGCAAAAAGAAGATGCAGATGCCGGAGCCGTTCAAACGAGAGACACATCTGACCTCGCAAACTCGGATTACGGGGGGAACTATAGATATTCCCGGTGATATGTCGACTGCGGCTTTCTTTTTTGCTGCCGCTGCGATTTCCGGCGAGACTATCACGGTTGAGAATATCGGACTTAACCCGACTCGGACCGCCTTCCTGGATTATCTAAAGTTAATTGGCTGCAAGGTTGTGATTGAAAATAAAGTGACGATCTCTGGCGAGCCGCGCGGAACGGTCACGGTAACCGGTGGCAAACTGAGCCATAGAAAAATATCCGGTAGTATGACGGTAGCTTTGATCGATGAAATCCCAATCATCGCGGTTGTGGCCGCTTTCGCCTCCGGCACTACCGTTATTCGCGATGCCGCAGAATTGCGGGTCAAAGAGTCTGATCGGCTGGCTGCTGTCGCCGAGAACCTTAGCCGCATGGGTGTCAAACACGGAATACTGGAAGATGGAATCGCGGTCGAGGGAGGTCACGAATTCACCGGCGCTGATTTTGTTTCTTATGGCGACCATCGGATCGCAATGGCCTTTTCAATAGCATCGCTGTTTCTTGTCGGACATTCAACTATTGATGACGCTGAGTGTGTTAATATTTCCTGTCCGACTTTTTACGATATTCTTGACCAGATCAAACAGTAACAGATAAGATGAAATTCGGATTACTGGGACATAATATCGCTTATTCGCGCACACCCGCGATCTTTGAGGCCATTTTCGAGGAGTCGGGTATTGTAGGGGAGACGAAGATATTTGATATTGCTCCCAATGTGTTTGATTCGTTCACAAGCAGACTCAAGCAGCAGGACCTCTCCGGTATGTCGGTGACTATTCCATACAAGCAGCGTGTAATCTCTTGTATGGATCATGTTGACCCCGATGCGGCCGGACTCGGCGCGGTCAATTCGATCCACTTTCATGACGGACGGCTCAAAGGTTATAACACGGACGTGGTCGGATTTGGCCTGCCACTGTTGGATATAGTGAACAAGTTGGCGGATAAATCCGTATGTATAATTGGAGCCGGTGGAGCTGCTAAAGCGGCTATCTACTTTCTTTCTACTCGACTTGGGTTGAGGTCATTTACAATTTTAGGACGTGATTCGGAAAAGCTGACTATCTTTACCGAAGAGATGGCACGTCTGGTTGCATCAATCGAAATACAATACACCCAAATGGATGTAGATGTGAGGGAATTGAATCCCGATAATATCTGTATGATAGTGAATTGTTCCCCACTCGGCGGCCCTAACATGCCCAAATCTCGGCTGGACTGGGATTGGTTGCGGTTTGACCCCGGCACGATCTATTACGACACCAATTACAATGCGGACAATCGCATAGTTCACGAAGCGGCCGAAGCTGGTTTGGCCACAATCGACGGTTCCACAATGCTGATCGGTCAGGCGATAGAGTCATTTAGAATCTGGACCGGGTATGAGATTCCCTTTGGGTCGATCTACAACCGCATCTTTGGAGAAAACTGAAAGGTGGGACCTATTAAAGGAAGTCGCCGCAGTGTTTTTCTGATCGGGTTCTCCGGCTGCGGAAAATCAACAATCGGACCTCGTTTGGCCCATCGCCTGAAGTTCGATTTCCATGACACGGACTTGCTGATAGAGAAGCAATGCCGAAAGAGTATCGCGCAGCTGTTCAAAGAGGAGGGGGAGACTCGGTTTCGAGAATTGGAAGCGGAGATCATTCGGACACTGAGTGGTGGAAATAAGCCGATGGTTGTCGCGCTGGGAGGGGGAGCTTTTCAGAAAAAAGTAAACCGAGACTTAATTGCAAGTACTGGTGTGACAGTTTATCTTAGTTGCTCTGTCCGCAAACTGGCCCGTCGTCTGCGTCAGACAACTGATCGTCCCCTGGTATCTGGCAAAAACATGAATGAGCAAATAAAATCGTTGCTAAAACAACGCGTACACAATTATCGTAAGGCCGACCTGATTTGCTCGACCAGCGAGCGATCCGTTGCTGAATCCGTAACCAGACTGATAAAACTACTGAAAGGGTTTGATGCCGAACGTTAAAGTGAATCTCGGACCCAGGTCATATACCGTCCTGGTAGGTGCGGGTGTTACTGACAAACTGCCCGGACTAATCTCAAAGCATACGCCTGAGGGGCGGCTGTTCGTAATCTATGATTCCGGATTCTATGCTCTTCACGGGCATAAACTGTCGAAGTTCCTAAAGTCTTCGATAGGAAAGACTCACGAGTTGACAATTCCTGTTTCAGAAAGACTTAAGTCACAAAAAACGTTGGATCAGATTATCGACTATTTGCTCAGTGAGAGAATCAGCCGGTCGGACTTAATTCTCGCTTGTGGCGGCGGGATCATCTCAGATTTGGTTGGCTTTGCCGCATCATCGGTTCTTCGCGGCGTGAGGTGGGGCATTGTATCGAGTACGCTGCTGGGCATGGTCGATGCCGCTATTGGCGGCAAAACCGGTCTGAATCATAAGCAGGGGAAAAACCTTGTCGGTGCCTTCTGGCAGCCGTCATTTGTGATTTGTGATCTAAACCATCTTGGCACGCTCTCCGACCGCCATTTTATGGCCGGAATGGGAGAAGTGGTCAAGTATGCGGGACTGGTTGGTGGCCGCATGCTCGAAGATTGTCGCAGTTTTCTGGATAGCGAGCCACATGCAGTTGACAAAATCACTGACCGCTTAGTTGCTCAATCTGTACGATATAAAGCCGATATAGTATCTAAAGACGAGACCGAGGGAAGACTGCGGATGGTCCTGAATTTCGGCCACACTTTTGGGCATGCCATAGAACGATGCTTGAATTATCGCGGCTTGCTGCACGGCGAAGCCGTGTTGATCGGACTTCTTGGCGCCATCGAATTGAGCAGGCTGGTGAGGAAACCGAATGTTGGCTCACTTGCCGAATACGAGCAGATAGTGCTACGTTATGTACAGGTTCTTCCAAAACGGAAGCTGAGAACGAAAGAGTTGATTGAAGCCATGAGTACTGACAAGAAGCGAGGCGGCCGTGGCAACCGCTTCATTCTGCTTGACCGACCGGGGAAACCGGTTATAATTGAAAACGTCAGCAAACAGATTATCGGGCGAGCGGTGGAAGTCGGATCGTAGCCATGTCGTTC
>JAUXBO010000216.1 GCA_030619345.1 Candidatus Zixiibacteriota bacterium
GATTTCCCTGATGCCGGTACCAAGTTGACCGGCCGCTCCCAGTAATAGAACACGAGTTTCCATCATCTCTACTCAATATCCAGGATACCGCCGTACATCTCGACGTCCTTGATAATTCGATGCCACTTCGTCAATTGCCGATACCACTCCAGCGTTATCGTCATATCAGTCTTGTCAATCTTTCCGTTCACCAATGCATCCAGAATCTCTTTGACTCCCTCCGGTACCGTCCTTTGTGTCTTCCATCCGAGAGTGGTGTTTAGCTTATTGCAGTTTAGAATGTAATTGCGCCGATCAGGGTCACCGTACCACTCGATCTCAACAGGACGGCCCGTCTTTTCACTCACCAAGTCAGCCACCATTTTACCGAGAATGGATAGTTTGAAGTTAGCTTCGTTCGATCCAATATTGAACCGTTCTCCGTTGATAATTTCTGTCTTTGCGGTCAGGAGATGAATCATTAAATCGGTTGTATCCTGTATGTGGAGCATCGGCCTATGTTGGTTGCCATCCCGCATCAACGGCAGGTGGCCGGTTTTCCAGGCACCAAAAGTCATACCGTTTATGGCCAGATCAAAGCGCATACGGGGACTCAGCCCATAAAGCGTTGCCTGACGAATTACTGTCACACAGAACGAATCCGACGACAATGGCAAGACCCCCTCCTCCGCTTCAAGATTTGCTTCGGCATAGACAGTTTGCGGAAAGGTCGGATCATTTTCTGACGCCGGATCTTCCTTGGAACCATAGACGGCGGCGCTCGAAGCAAGAACGTACCTGCCGACTGATGCTTCGGCAGCCAAACTTGCAGTTCGGATTCTTCCCGCCCCATTAATCTCACGAGTCTGGGTGCTGAAGTGTTCAGCCGAAGGATCATTTGAGATGGCCGCCAGATCAATAACGGCATCAACTTTGGCAAAGTGCTCCACCGTAAGACGGCGCGAGTCCTCGCTTATCAGCGTAAGATTTGGATGATTTACCAGCTTGTCTTTTCCAAAAAAGAACCGGTCAACTCCCGTTACACTATATCCCTGCGTGAGCAGTTTGGGGATCAATGTCGAACCAATATACCCGCCAACTCCTGTGACAAGAATTCTCTTCATGCGGAAACCATTGGGAAATTATATTCGGCCTGTTCAAACAACGGTGCCAAACGGTCGCGATCAGACAGAATAGGTTCTTTGACGGGCCAGTCTATCCCGACTGACGGATCGTCCCAGCGAAACCCACGCTCATGTTCGGGTGAGTAATACCGGTCAACTTTGTAGCAGACGGCAGCGTCATCAGAGAGGGCACAGAAACCGTTAGCGAAACCCTCCGGCAAAAATAGCTGTGTCAGATTCTCCGCCGAGAGTTCTATAGCCCACCACTTTGCAAACCATTGACTGCCTTCACGAAGATCAACAATGACATTCCAAATAGCGCCCGCCACGACATGGATTAGTTTCGACTGCGCGCATGGGGCAAGCTGGTAGTGCATACCTCTGATTGTCCCTTTTTTGAGACTGATTGAATAGTTGTCCTGAACAAATCCAACGGTGATACCGTGCCGAGCATAATCATTGGCAGTATAGACTTGGGTGAACAGGCCGCGGTCGTCACGATGCAGATCGGGCTGAACAATCAAGGGTCCGGGAATTTCGATAGTGGTCGCCTTCATAATCTCTCCTCAGGAGAATAAGCCGCCAGCACAATAAATTAACAAGGAAAATGTCAGAGGTGATGCGATGAACAACAGGCATAAAAAAATGGCGCCCCGCAGAATTGAACTGCGGACACACGGATTTTCAGTCCGTTGCTCTACCAACTGAGCTAGGGCGCCAACTTGATATATTGAAATATCGGAGTCGAAGTTACATAGATTTAGTTCAAAGTCAACAGAAAAATCATTGCTTCGACGCCAGATGACGACGGGTAGGTTCGGCCGTCAGGAAATATATCGCGGCACCCGACAAGACAAGCAGAATGATATTCAAATACTCACTATAACCGATCAAGGCTGCAATCATCACCAGGACATTTATTCCTATCAATCCGTACCAGCCCCACTTTCGAGAATCGAGAAAACCAAATACAATGGCTGACAAAACGATACCGAGAATCGCAAAGAAAATGGGATTTCCCATATCGGTGTAATTCCGGTCTAATATCCCCAGAATGATCTTCACGCCTCCGTAAAGGAGATAACATCCGGCCAGGCCGATACCGTACCAGGAGGCCAATCTATATGTCAGCGGAGCTTCTCGAATTGAAGTTGCCATTTGCCTGTTCCTTTCTCTATCGAATTATGACGTCATTTCGCCGAGAAGTCCAGCGCCAATAAATCCGGCGTCATTCCCCAGAGCCGCCCGAACGACAATCATTCCATCGGTAGCCGAATCAAAAGCTCGTTCTCGTATTTCTCTCTCAATCATGGCGACAAAACCATTGTCCCCTTCGGCTACACCACCACCAATTACTACGCGATTTGGATTGAGAAGATTCACAACTCCGCTCAAGGCGGTGGCCACGTACGAGGCCGTCTCACCCAAAACCCTGGTGGCAGCTTCATCCCCACTCCTGAAGGCAGCAAATATCTTTCTAATATTAAGATTCTCAATCTCCCCTTCAAGCACCCGTTTAAATATGCTACCCATGTCATCACCTAACAATGCTTTGACATTTGCGACTATCGCCTTCGAAGACACGTAAACTTCAAGGCAACCTTTGTTTCCGCAATTGCATAGACGCCCATTGTGGTCTATCGAGATATGCCCCAATTCACCCGCCGAGTAATTCGCCCCGCGATAAAGTTTACCATCAAAAAGTATAGCACCACCAACGCCTGTGCCCAGCGTCAGGCAAATGGTTGTTCCTCCGCCTGTGGCGGCTCCAAATTTAGATTCTGCTACGGCCATACAATTGACATCATTATCCACAAAGACCGGCATGTTTAAGCGTTCTCTCAGCGCTTGTCCAATCTGTGTTCCCTGCCAACCCTTGATGTTTGGGCAGGTACCAATCACTTGTCCGGTTCGGAAATCTACCGCGCCGGGCGTTCCGATCCCCAAAGATTTCACTTCAAGTTCTTCGTCAGCTGCAAAGAATAACAGCCGCTCGGCGATGTTGGCAACCAGATGGAGTAGCGCCTCCGGTCCCTTTTCAGCCATCGTGGAGCGATGTTCCTTGTGGAGAACTTTCCCCTGCTGATCAAACAGCCCAAACTTGATATTGGTGCCGCCGATATCAATACCGGCGAATGTTCTGTTAGTAGAATTCATGAGAGAGACACCGCTAAGATAAATGCTGTTTTAGATAATCAAGCAGTTCCGAGCGTGGCATGGTCACCTGGATATCTTCGGCCTTTAACCATTCTTCGCGGTCGGTCGTCTGTTGAGCTTTTTCACGTCCGGCATCAAGATTCTTGACGGTGACCTCGTTGCGTTCAAATTCATCCGAGCCGATGATTACAGCGAATGGAATACCGACCTTATCGCCGTACTTGATCTGCTTGGTAAGATTCTTGGTGTCACCAACAAAAACCTCAGTCGCAATACCCGCCTGCCTCAACTCCCGGACCAGAACCAGGTAGTCATTGATACGCTCACGATCCATAACGGTCATCAGTACTTTAGATACGGACTTTCTAAGTTTCAGTTTTTTAAGTTCAATAAGCGCGGCCAAAAGTCGGTCCGGTCCGATGGATGACCCGACACCGGGAATAGACTTACCGGTGAATCTTCCAACAAGATTATCATAACGACCACCTGAGAATACCGAGCCGTATTCCGGCAGATCAAGAAGCGTGGTTTCAAATACGGGACCGGTATAGTAACCAAGTCCTCGGACGATGGTTAAGTCAACCTCGGTGTGCTCGCGGTTGATCTTCATGGCATCGAGGAATTTGTCGATTTGCCGAAGTTCCTCAATCCCTTCGCGCGCGATCTCGATCTCACCCAGCAGGCTTTCAACTTTATCCAGAGCGGCCGAACCTTTGGTACCGGCAATATCCAGAAATCGTTCTATTTCTGCAATCTTGGTTTCAGAAATTCCCAGACCGACGATTTTATCGCCCGACTTGTCGGTTCGACCCGGACCGAGTTCGAGTATAACCGCCTCTCTGCCCTGCTTTTCGAGTTTATCGATTATCCTCATAACATCGCCACCCTGATCCGCAGGAATCCCGGCGTACTCGATCAGTCCATTGAGAATTTTCCGATTAGAATAGCGCACAATAAACCGATCAATCCCGAGATGCTCGAACACGGTGACCATTGCTGCTATGATTTCGGCATCAGCCAACAGGTTCTGGCTACCGACGATATCGATGTCAAACTGCATGAATTCCCGATAGCGTCCCGGTCCCGGCTTATCCACGCGCCAGCAGTTACCGTACTGGTAGCGCCTGAATGGCAACACAATATTCGGATCGGCGGCAACGTAACGAGCGAGCGAAACGGTGAACTCATACCTCAGGGCCATGTCTACCTCATCAGGCCCGATGAACCCAAACAGTTCGTTGAGTGAGTCTTGATTGTAATGCGGACCAAGCAGGGTTGATGCAAACTCCAGCGAAGGCGTCTGCAACGGCAGAAAACCCATCAGTTCAAAAACCTCAATGATCTTTGCAATCATCTCCTGACGGGCGATCTGTTCTGCGGGTGGATAGTCGCGAAACCCTTTGAGTACTTGTGGTCGGACGCGATCCGGTTTGTTCTTATTCTTAGCCATAGTTGTTTTGTTTCA
>JAUXBO010000273.1 GCA_030619345.1 Candidatus Zixiibacteriota bacterium
CGGTGTTC
Source organism: Candidatus Zixiibacteriota bacterium (assembly GCA_030619345.1). Classification (GTDB taxonomy): domain Bacteria; phylum Zixibacteria; class MSB-5A5; order GN15; family FEB-12; genus JARGFS01. The sequence continues at coordinate 9 of JAUXBO010000273.1, forward strand.
GAGTTATCAACATCTATCCGGCCGCGACGGCAACGGATATCTGGAACAACATCCCCGGAGAATGGGCACGTGAAAAGATGATGTCACCGGATGAAGCAGCGCAGGCTGTTGTGTACGCGCTCAATGCTCCACCGAACACGGTGGTAGAAAATATCACGCTGGGTAGTGTCGGGGGATCACTTTAGCGTACGGCGTCTGGAGAGATAGCAAACACCAGCGCTGTCGGTCTCGGGACGACACCACTCAGTTTGATTGCGCTATGGTGTTTCTATATTTGTCAATAATGCTCGGATATACTTTTGCGATCACGTCCAGAGCAAACTCCGTTTCCTCGTCGGTTCCAGAGTTGATTCGGACGGCGTTGGGGATGCCAAACCCGGCCAGGTGTCTTATTATCAGGCCGAGGTTCAGGCACTCCTGGAAGAAATCAGTCGCGCATTGCTCGGACGGAAGTAGCAGCATGATGAAGTTAGCCGAAGTCGGCAGATGTTCAATCCCGATCGTGTCAAATTGTTCCTGCATCTTCTTTAGGTTGCGGCGATTGGTGTCCACAGTCAATTTCAAGAAGTCATCGTCATCCAGAGCCGCTATGGCCGCTTCCTGGGCAAGATGGTTGGGCTCAAAGGGGAGACGGACTTTGTGGAGTTCTGCGATCAAGTACTCGGGACCAACGACAAACCCAACTCGCATTCCGCCCAGTCCATATATTTTGGAGAGGGTGCGCGTGACTATCAGGTTCTCAAAGTCATATTCTAAACCGTCCGGGTAGTCCTCGTACTCACCAGCATAAGTATCGTAAGCTTCATCCAAAAGGACCAGGACATCTTTAGGAACTTTTGGCATGAAGTTTTCAAACTCTTCACGCGTGAAGTAAAGCCCGGTAGGGTTGTTTGGATTGGCCAGGTAGACAATTTTGGTATCTGGAGAAATTGCTTCGGCAATAGCGTCCAGATCGTAGCGCCAATTATTCATGGGGACCAGGCGAAGCGTTCTGGTGTGCTTGCGAGTGTTGACATAAACACCGATGAAAGTTCCTTCGGATGTTAGGACTTCGTCGGCTGTTTGGGTAAAGGCACCCAAAATATCTCCGTGCAAGGCGTCGGTTCCGTGACCGCAAATAAACTGATCCGGGCGCTTTCCATATTTCTCTGCCAGTCGACTGACCAATTTGAAATTCGACGGGTCAATGTAACGGTGAACCTGTGGTATCGCTGCTTTCATAGCCTCCATAGCTTTTGGGGACGGGCCAAGTGGGTTCTCGTTAGAGGCCAGTTTGACAATACGGTCGAGATTCTTTTCGCGCGCAAGTTCGTCAATTGGTTTACCCGCTTTGTACGGCTTGAGCATTTTAACGCGGTTTGGTATTTTTATCAATGTTCTATCTCAATCTGCTGTGCCCGGATGTGGAAATGCTACTCCAACCAGGACTGTTCATATTGTTTGTCAATCACGGATATTCAGTGTATCACTCATGTAAATCCCTTACTCCAGTTCAAGGCTGTCTTGTCCAACTGCTTTAACAGCAGGTAATTTCGGCGGATTCGGATTATTCGGGTGCGAGTCGCCGGTATTCAGTAGATAATAAGCTACCGACTGCCAGCAGGCAACCGCAAACTGTCCGAAACAGGGGCCATTTGATCCACTAAGTCGGCCTCGGCAGTATTGCAGGTACCAAAAAAAGCCCCACCGAATCAGCGAGGCTTAAGGGATATCTTTTTGGCAAAGAGACTATTTTCTGAGACGTCTCCAACTTCCTACCGCTGCCAGACCAAGGCCCATCAGAATCAAGGCTGCAGGTTCAGGAACACTGGCAACTCCGCTCGGATCTCCGCCGGAAAAGGTCGACTGATCGTAATCAACTGAGAGGGTGGAACTTGTTAGATTAATCCCGGCCTCAAAAACTGGAAGCAACGAGACATAGAGCGGACTCGAGTTCCAGAATGAGTGGTCAATATTTGTAATATCAAAGGTATTATCAGCATAGCTGATCATTTGCCACCCCTGTAGACCACTCCATTGCAAAGTGCCGCCGCAAGCGATGATTTCACCTCCAAAACCGGAATAGCGCCAGCCCTGAATCTGAAGTGATGCCTGAGCAACAGTGAAATTATCCGGAACGGACATATAGCTTGGGTTCAACGTGTGACCCCAAGTAGCGATATTCATCCAACCGACAAAGCCGTCATCGAATTCAACTGTCGAAACATAGTTGAATCCCGATGCATCAACACCGTAATCTTCAATGGTTTCCGTACCGACTGAAAACGCCATCCCTGCGCTGGGAAGTGCTAAGATCAAGAGTGCTGCTAAAATCCGTTTAGTCATTCTGTTGTATCCTCAGAAAGGTGCTATGTCAGATGTAGTATCCCTATCTGTCCATTTATTGAGCAATTTCAATGCCGAGCAAGTTCCCAACCAAAGCCATTGGTTAACATGGTGGATACCAATAAGATAGGCTACTATCCCGGGCTCCCGTTGGGTTAGTTGATGTCTCGTATCTGTGCAATATATGCACAGGATTGCATTGCGTCCCGACTTCAATGCTACGGACGGCCAAATTGCAAAAAAACACCCAAATCAGGGCTGAATGCATAAAAAGCAGACTGGGAAAAAGGAGGAATGAAGTGTTAGATTTCCTGAAGCGAATTAAAAAAGAGAGAAACCCAGACCTGTCACCCGGTGGGCAGGGGTCAATTCGGGCGAAGTTGGCTTCGGCCGAGCCGACCAAAAGAGGCGATCCTCTAATCAAGACTCTGGAGCTGTCGAGACGAGATATCAGCTCCGGTCGTCACAAGATACAACTTTATCGGTTTTTAACCGACAACATCCCGGTAATATCGTCCTGCATTTGGACCTGGGCTCGATTGTCGGCTGCCAATGGGGAATTTCAGGTTGAGGGGGGCGGGTGCGATCGGTCCAATTCGGTGCTTCGATCTCTTTCCGACCGCATCTTTGCTTCTGCCGGGAGTCACCGGTCAGGCGTATCAGGGCTCTTGCCCGACTTATTTACCAATTTGTTTCGGGATGGCTGCGCCGGTGGATTTTTACTGCTGAATCGAGATAGCAGTCAGATTGATCGTTTCCACCTGATAGACCCGGCGGACGTGGAGGTCGATTCCGAATCAGGCTCACTTCAACTTGCGCTGAACGATAGCGAGACGATGCTCAGCTTAGATCGCCCTGATTTCAGCATGATAACTCTTGGCGACACCGGACGATACCCGACCGGCCGGTCTATACTACAGCCGATACCATTTGTAGCTTATATCGAGCAACAGTTGGTCGATGACATGCGGCGTGCCAGTCACAACAGCGGATTCCACCGGCTCCATGTCAAGATTACTCCTCCCGAGAGATACGGAGGTGAGTCGGATCAGGCGTATGTGGGGCGAATCAACGAATACTTTGACTCAACTGTCGACATGATAAAATCCTGTGATGTCGATGAAAACCCGGTGACCTGGGACAATGTGGAAGTGCAGTACATTGGACC
>JAUXBO010000133.1 GCA_030619345.1 Candidatus Zixiibacteriota bacterium
ATATAGGCACAAGCAGCCGAAGTGCAAGTCGATTGATTAAGATTCCATCTGATTGAGAGAAATGACCAATACAACCCCACAATAAAAGGCCGGAGAGTTTCTCTCCGGCCTTTTGTTTGTCAACAGTTTCGCTTAGAAGCGATAACTGAAATCTAACTCTCTTTTGTTATCTCGGTCAGAATCTTTGAAACCGGTACCGTGCCCTCTTTGGTCTCTTTCATTTGTGGGAAAAAGAGTACGTCACGGATTGAGTGCTGATTGGTGAGCAGCATTACCAGTCGATCCACTCCAAACCCCAATCCACCGGTGGGCGGCATGCCGTAACACAAGGCGGTGATGAAATCATCGTCGAGGGGCTGAGCTTCTTCGTCACCCGCTTCAATCGCTTTACCCTGTTGCAAAAAACGCTTTAGCTGGTCGACCGGATCGTTCAGTTCACTAAAAGCGTTGCCCATCTCCTGGGCGGCAATAAAGAGCTCAAACCTCTCGGTAAGGCGCTCGTTGTCGCGATGCTCTTTGGCCAATGGTGAAATATCTTTCGGGAAATCGGCCACAAAGGTCGGTTGAATCAAAGTCGGTTCAACTTTCACCTCCCAGACAGTCTCAACAACTTTACCCCAGTTAATCAGACCTTCTTCGTTTAATCCGATATCCATCTGTATGGCTTTAGCTTTTGCATCCTCGAATGACATCTCCGAAAAATCGACATCACTCTTTTCCTTGATCGATCCCAGCATAGTCATCCAGGCGAACTTCGGCTCAAAGTCAATCTCGTTATCGCCGTACTCAAATTTGTAGCTGTTGTGAGTTTTGTAGACGACATCGCGAAGCAGTCGTTCAAACAGATGGGCGATGTCTTTATAGTCAGCATAGGCACAGTAAAGCTCAACCATGGAAAATTCCGGATTGTGAAGACGGTCCATCCCTTCATTCCGGAAATCTTTACAGAGTTCCCAGACTTTTTCATACCCACCGACTATTAATCGCTTCAAATATAATTCGTCCGCGATTCGCATGTACATCGGGATATCAAGCGTATTATGATGCGTTTTGAACGGTCGCGCCATCGCGCCGCCATAGAGTGGCTGCAATATGGGCGTTTCGACTTCAAGAAAGTCTTCGTTGTTCAAGAAATCTCTGATCGCCCGAATAATTTTGGTGCGTGTCCGAAAAACCTCGCGAACTTTCGGATTAACAATCAGGTCCGCATAACGCCGACGGTATCGCGTTTCCACATCGGTGAGTCCGGCATGTTTGTCCGGTAGGGGATGCAACGATTTGGCCAGCAGCTCCAGCTTGTTAATTTTAAGCGTCCGCTCGCCCATTCGGGTGACAAAAAGCGTCCCCTCACAGCCGACAATATCTCCAAGATCAACTGACTTAAACAAATCGAACAACTGTTCGCCCACAATGTCGAACTTTAGATAGATCTGAATCCGTTCGCGGCCATCGCGCACGTCGGCAAAAAATGATTTGCCCATTTTCCTTTTGAGCATAACTCTTCCGGCAATGCGTACGGTTGTTTCCGCTTCTGATAGTCTATCGAAACCTTTAAGAAGACTCGCAATTTGCGAGATATTCTCAAACCGGTATGGATATGGGTTGATCCCTTCCTTGCGAAGCGCCTCGGCTTTTTCGACTCGTACCTTCATCAATTCGGCCAGAGGAATCTGAACCGTCTCAGGGGCTTGAGCCTCAGCGTTGTCTTTTGGCTTGTCTTTAGGATTATTCAATTCTATTTCTCTTGCAGTGTAGGTTTATCTATTTCACGTTAGGTTGGCAAAAGGCGGACAGGCATTAGCCTACCCAACCACAGGTAGTTTCTTTTTGATGGCTCGTTTGACTTCCGGAGGCACCAGCCCGTTTATATCTCCGCCGTTGAGCGCAACTTCTTTGACCAGCGAAGATGAAAGATAGACCCAGGACAGCGCCGGCATCATAAACACCGTCTCAACATCGCGGGCAAGCTTCCTATTCATAAGGGCCATCTGGAATTCATATTCAAAGTCCGACACGGCTCGCAGGCCACGGACGATTACATCGGCTTTCATTTGCAGCGCGAGATCAGCCAGCATGCCATCGAATCCAACGACTGAAATCTTTGCCGGAAGATCGAGCTTGCCCACAACTTTACTCATTAGCTTGAGCCGCTCTTCCAGATTGAACAGAGGTGATTTACCCGCGTTTCGGGAAACCGCAACCACCACTTCGTCAACTAGTTTAGAGGCTCGCACAATCAGGGAGAGGTGGCCATTGGTTACCGGGTCGAACGTGCCGGGGTAGATAGCTTTTCTTTTAGTTGCTCGTCGTGTCACTTTATCTCGCATTGAGAGTCAAAGCCCTCTCTAATCAATAACATGGTAAAAAAAACGACTATCATTTGCAAGTCTAATCAACCGTAAGTCCCAGCGCCACTATATAGTCTTCAAGAGGCACCCCGGCGGCTACGGCCGGATCGGCAAAAAAACCTTCGTTACCCTTCAAAACTACAGAATTCGCACCGAGATTTTCTCCCAGATCACCGAGGATATCTTCTTTCGTAAATCGGCCGCCGACAATGACGGCTGAAAGCGGAATGGTAATTCCCTCGCCAAATAGAATCTCTAATTGGAAATTAAGAATCGTTCTGAACTCAAGGAGAATCCTTGGCCAATCTTCGGGTTTTCCCCAGTCAAACCGTTCCAGTTTGATGCCAAACAAAGCCACTATCCGTTCACGATAGATCAAGCAGACTGAGGCGGCATCGTCAGTGCAGTCAGACAGGCAGATCAACTCACCCGGTTCCTTGAGGCAAAATTTTAGGTAGCCATTTCCAAGGGCCAAGGCCCGCATTCGGTATCGAAACGAGTCAAGGCCGGGGGCCACAGAATTGGAATAATCACCTAGCCGTTCTTTTCGCGAGGCCAGGATGATCTGGTAGTCTTTGAGCCCGCCTGAGATCAGATCGAGTTCGAATTGCGAGACATCTTCCAAAAGAGAAGCTGAAACTTCGAAAAAGGCTCGATCTTTAACGGGAATCTCGTGGTCATCCTTGAGCCTTAGTCTCTTGACCAGGACCAGATCGTCCGGTACCGACAGATATTGTGTCGGGGAGGTCAGCAGTTCATGTTCCGGTTTCTGTCCGACCGGACTGCGCAACAATGCTTTTATTTGGGGCCGGTCACCGGAAATTTCGACGCGTGCGGCATACAGCGTATCGTCTCGGCGATCAAAACCGATACGAGCAAAGGATTCATTCATTGGGGGCGAACTTTCAGATACGGACGGAGACGTTCATAAAGCCGGGGGCCGATCCCGTTGACATTGATGATATCGATTTCTGTTTCAAACCTGTGGTTAACTCGGTAGGCAACGATTCTGTCCGCCAGCACGGGTCCGATACCGGGAAGCAGTTCCAGTGAATCGGCCGGAGAACTGTTGGGGTCAAGAATAAACAGGCCGGTGAAAAGTTGCTCCGGCTCGGCAATTGTTAATTCTAAAGGAGGACGCGTTTTAGAGGGGAGCGAGTAGGTCTGAATCAGGAGGATCAGGCCGAGTACAACCGCGACTACGCTCAGAGTCACGATAAACTTCAATTGTCGATTTGTGATTAAAGAGTCTTTATTCATTTTTCGCTCGGCCATAATTTACTATGGCGGGAATATAGCATGCCGATGCGAAAAATCAACTACAGTGGCACTATCCGCTGATACAGCCGGAATCGACACCGTCGGGGAGAGGCAGCAGTTTGCCGCCGGAATCAAGTAATTGCTCGATATCCAGTTTGCCGTCACTGTCAGTCAGAATCTGTTTCAAGAATTTCTTGGACAGGAATTTCCTGGAATAGATCGCGAATAACGGCTGAGAATTTTCATCCATTTCGGGAATGCGATAACCAAGAAACGGTTCACCATTATAGTTTTTGATAAGATTCACCGGCAATTCCAACGGAAAATCAGTCACCTCGGTTGAACCGATGAAAACAGCATCAGCGCCAGTGTCATCCAGGGCCGCTTGGAGTCCGACCACGGGGTCACGGCGATCGCTGGCATCGCAGACGTGAGGGTAATTCAAGTAATGCTCGCGGGCCTGATCTTCCTTGATGACCAATTTGACTTTGTCGAAGATAGCAGCATACCGACGGTAGCCGGTTTCAAGACGTGTAAGTTCACCCTGGCTTGAGAAATCCCGTTCTCGGTTTTTCTCACCTCCTGCGAGAATATAGCAATTCATCTGCTTAAATGGTTTGGCCATAGAAAAACAGCTTTCCTGTTGGTTGGATAATTATGTCTAAGAAAAAGAAATTTTGATTACTCGGTCGATTATACATACCGAGAATTGAGTAACGGAATAAGTCAGCATTTGAGCAACAAAAAAGTACGCGAGGACTCTATTTTCTTGATATCAGAGATCTATTGTCGAAATAGTCGAGTGACTACAACTCTTTGCCGCGTTTCTTAACGTCCGTGATCTTGCCGGAGACCTGATCGAGAATGCGAAAGGGGAATAAATCCTGATCGGCCTCAAGACCAACGCCGGTCATAACGTCATCTCCCACTGTGATTTCGACAAATACGTTGCTGTGTATTTTTGCGTCCTTGCCGAGCCAATAGAGGTATTCGGTGTTTAGCTGAATACTGTCGTCAGTTATTACCACCACATTTCCATACATGTCAATCCGTTGGCTGGTCTCGCGGATAATTCCCGAGTCCCCGACAATATTGGTGGTGGCTCTTCCGGTCGAATCAAAGATATTGATATTCACCACGTAGGCCATAGTAGAATCGAGTTTTTCGTATTTGCGGATAACTTCTGCATTGATCTCAGTTGTGACTCGATCACGATTGTGGAGTCGAATAGTAGCGACGCCCAACTCCGAGTCTGGAAGATCCAAGCTGTCGGTTGCCGAAGCTACCTCAGTTTTGCCCGATTCCGAGTCTCCGCAGCCGAGGCCAATAACGGTGATGACCAGGCAGATTATGTATGTAAATAGTCTATTCATTTCACTCTCTTATACGTGTATCGACATTCAAAGTCGGTATAATTAGCCCAAGGTCAAGTGATATTATCACGGCTGAGTGTGCCAGCGATTGTGTAGCCATATCCACTGATCGCGGTAAGTATTGATCAGTTCCTCCAGAGCGATAGTGCATTTGCGGGTCAAGCGGACAGCGTCTTCTTCCAAATTCCCGGTTGGTTCGATAGTCACTTCCGGTCGAATAATCAAACGGTAGCGATCGTTGCTGATCCGGACACAGGCCATTGGAACCAGAGCCGCTCCGCTCTTGAGAGCGATCAGGCTCTGCCCGATAGGAGTGTTTGAGAGGCGGCCAAAAGCCGGGATCATTTCCGAACGGACCCGTATGGAATCGGTATCAATCAGGGCGCCAATAATATCACCCGCTTTGAGCCATTTCAGGATGCGACGGGGTGAATCAGTGGTGGAGATATTGATCAGGCCCATAGCCTCCCGGTTGGCAACTAGGAGGTCATCAAGCCGCTTATCATACATCTCGCGTCCAATTATGGCTGCTTTGTAACCGAGCGAGTTCATCATGGCGGCCATCAGTTCGAAATGTCCAAGATGACCGGAAATGCCAAAGACTCCCATGCCGCGTTTGTGGGCCGTGTCGAAGTGATCGAGACCATCAACCTCGACCAAAGCCCTGATTTGAGTGACAAAGTATTTCTTAAAGCGAATCAGTTCGGCGAGGTTTTTACCACTATGAACAAAAAAGTTGCGTCCGATAATCTCCCGTTCCCGTCTGGACATCGAATCATCGTAGACCGCTTTTAGGTGGCGGTTGATTCTATATCGATCTCTTGGCAGTAGTCTCCAGGCCAGAAGACCGATAAAAGCGCCTGCGGCCATCGCCGCCCGGCGAGGAATGGAATTGAAACATAGCAGGAAAGTGCGGGTGAGAATCACTGTCGCAAATCTTTTGAGCCGCTTTTTCAATAACAAATGGTTTTCCTTGCTCGGACCTTTGCTATAAAGCCATAAATGGCTCAGACAAGTTTAGACTTCAAAATATCGTGTAAGTGGATGATACCAACCAGGCGACCATCATCATCCACCGTAAGGAGCTGAGTGATCGCGTATTTTTCCATGAGAGCCAGAGCTTTGTCAAGAATGGCGTTAGCATTGACCGTCTTCGGTCCCGGAATCATGACCTCGCCAGCCTTTTGATCGTAGAAATCATGGTCGCTTTCTAGAAACCGCCTCAAGTCGCCATCGGTAAAGATACCACTCACCCGTCCGTTTTTATCAACTGTGGCCACGCATCCAACTCGTTTGCTGGTCATTTCAAGCAGCATCTCTTTGGTCGAAGCGTTGGCATCGACGATAGGCAGGTCATCCCCAGTATGATGAATATCCGAAATCCTCATTAGCAATCTCCGTCCCAGGAATCCGCCCGGATGAAGCACCGCAAAATCTTCAGCAGAGAAATTACGCGCTTTAAGTAAGGCGACGGCAAGTGCGTCACCCATGACAAGGGTTGCGGTGGATGATGAAGTCGGTACCAGATTGTTAGGACACGCCTCTTGGGAAACGGAGCAATTGAGCGGGATGTCGGCTCTTCGATAAAGGTCAGATTCCTGCGTTCCGCACAGAGCGATCATCTTCACGCCCATGCGGCGGGTAGAAATCAGCAGCGATTCCATCTCCGCAAGGTTTCCGGATTTTGATAGGAGCATTAGAATGTCGCTCGATTGAATCAGCCCGAGATCACCAT
>JAUXBO010000282.1 GCA_030619345.1 Candidatus Zixiibacteriota bacterium
GATGGCACGCTCAAACTTGTTTGGGTGTGTACTTTCCAGGATGTAATCCGGGCCAAACAAGTTTGACCCGGGCACCCAACAAATGTGATTGAAAAGCACTCGATCTAAATGAACGGAATGACGTTGCTCACATCCGATGGGCTACTCCGCCCAATGGGCACGGGTGAAGCATAAAAGTAGCTACGCTACTTGCCGATGCAGAACTTGGAGAAAATTTTGTCGAGAATATTGTCGTTGTAAATCTTACCGGTGATTTCATCAATAGCCGAGGCAGCTTCACGAAGATCAAACGCCGTAAGTTCCGGCGAGTCGCATAGCAACATTTTTTTGCGGGCATCTTTGATACACCTCATGGCGGCGCGAAGTTTTTGTGCATGACGAGCAGAGGTCACCACGATGCCTGAAGTTAGATCGGGCATCCCCGACTCGATATTTTTGACAATCAGATTTTTGAGATTCTTGATCCCACTCCCAGTCTTGCAGGAGATGGCCTGCAGCTTGTTCTGGGGCAGACCGGGAGGTCTGCCACCCACAGGGCCGGATAGAGAAGCAGATTGTTTTTCAGGCTCCCACGGCAAGCCATGGACGACCCCCGCCGGGAGCAGGTCGGACTTGTTGCCAACAATCAATGTCTGCTTATGATTGAGTTGCTGCACATCCCCTTGTGCTTCGTTCATCCATCTCTTACGCGACAGATCGGCGAGCCACAAAACCAGGTCAGCGCTCTTGATGATTTTCTCTGCCGTCGCCTGTCCTGCTTTTTCGATCATGCCGCCGCTCTTACGAAGTCCGGCAGTGTCGGTAAGATGCACCATGTACCCATCAAGATCAATACTCTCAATGAGGTAATCTCTAGTCGTGCCAGGCGTGGGTGTGACCAGCGCACGTTCTTGCTTTAGCAAGAGATTGAAGAGTGAGGACTTCCCGGAGTTGGGACGACCGGCAATGGCAATCGTGAATCCTTCACGGACAATCTTACCACCGCGATAACTATCCACGAGTTCCTTCAGCCCCTCAATCAAGTTATCCGAGTTTTCTAAAAGCACGCTTAGTGCCTCGGGCTCTATTTCTTCTTCGGGATAGTCTATCGATGCTTCCACCTCAGCGAGTAGATCGATTAACTGTTTACGGAGATGCATGATATGTTCGGCATAATGGCCGAGAAGGTGTGAGCGGGCGGTTTCATACGAGTGTTGAGTATTGGCAGATATCAGTTCTGCGACCGCTTCCGCCTTGGTAAGATCGATTCTTCCATTTTCAAATGCGAGTCTCGTGAACTCGCCCGGCTCTGCAGCGCGCGCTCCCGACGCGAGAATTTCCTCGAGAATCAGTCGCACCACCTGTTGTCCACCGTGGCAGAAGATCTCGACCTGTTCCAGTCCGGTGTATGATTTCCCGTGCGACATGTGGACGGCGGTCACTTCATCGATTACTTCCGAATTCCTGTCAATGAAATTTCCGAACCGCATCACGAATGGCAATAGCTCAATCTGATCACCATTCGGCGCTCTAAGATGTTTCGCCAGCAAAGGGCCACTTCGTGGTCCGGATAGGCGAATGGCGGCAATGCCGCCTTCGCCCGGTGGAGTTATGATAGCTGCTATTGTATCGACTGAATCGACGTTATCGACCGTATCATTCTTTCGATGCTGCTTTGACATATTATGTCCTGACATATCATGCCCCGGCATTTCATCCGTCGGCTACGCCACCTGTATATGACTGTTCTTGACTTTGTTCCGTTTGAATAGAACGTAATCGAGCAACGAAAAGACCGAGAAGCAGGTCCAGTACAGTACCAGTCCCGAAGCAAAGCTGTGGAACGCCCAGCCCATAAAGACCGGGATCACATACATCATAGCTTTGTTCTGCTGGGTGGACGCCATCGTCATCTTCTGTGATATGAACTGTGCACCAACCATCAGGACCACAAGAAGGATATAGGGATCGGTGAAGCTTGAAGCTCCCCGTGAGAGATCATCGATAAACCATATCCAGGGTGCATCCCTTAAGAGAATCGTCTGGCGAAAGACCGAGAACAGCGCAAAAAAGAGAGGCATCTGCGGAAGGATCGGCAGACAGCCCGACATCGGATTGACGCCATGTTTTTTGTACAGCTTCATCATCTCAGAATTCATCTGCTGCGGGTTCTTTTTGTACTTCTTTTTCAATTCCTCGACTTTTGGCTGCAACTCTTTCATTCCCTGCATCGACTTAAACGACTTCATCGAGAGCGGCAGAGTGACAAGCTTGACGAGGAACGCAAAAAGGATGATCACGAATCCGTAGTTGGGGACAACATCGTACATTTTGGGTAGCAGCCAGATAACGCCGATAGCGAACGGTTTAATAAGCCAACCGATAAACGGAGTTGTTCCGATACCGAGGACGTCCTCAAGACCAACATCGTAATCCGACATAATGCCGTAATCGAGCGGGCCTACAAAAACCGTAAAGCTGTCGGTGAACGAGACCACCGAAGCAAATTCCATTTCAATACCGGAAGTGATGAAGCGGCGCTCGACAGTGCCATCAACAGTTTCAATTTCGTCTTTGTAACCATTCGCCACCGCTCCTGAGGCATCTCGGTTGCGCGGAATCAGCACCGACGCAAAATACTTTGAGCGCACACCTGCCCAGGCAGTGTAACCGGAGAGTGACTGTTTTAGTCGGTCATCTTCATAGTCGTCCAGCGTCTCGCGGCTGTCAGCCATCATCGCAACCGCTTCCATCGCTTCGTAATCTACTTCTGCCTGCGGCTCAGTGACACCAAGCGGTGTGTTCCAGATCAATTCATACTTGCGGTCAAATCCAAATTTGTCGGGACCGATGACTGAAAACTCCAGATCGTAGTGGTACTTGTCAGGATAGAAGGTGTACTTCTTGACCAGTTCGCCGCCATTGGCAATGCGGTGAGTGTAGGTTAATTCAAGCGATGACGAGGTAGCATCGTAATTTCCCGGGGCCAGATCGGATTCGTAATGAACCTGTGAGGCGGAGTAGGTTCCTCCGGCAAACGACATATTCGGAGTGGCTGCTTGCGCGTCCGGAAGCATCTGGATCCGCTCACCATCGCGATAGAAATACTCGTTAAGAATCAACGAGTGCGGTCCACCGCCCATGCTGGAGAGTATGACTTCATAGCTCTTGGTCGTCACTATAATAGTATCAACAGAGATGAGGCTGTCGGCGACCGCGGCCATAGTCGTTGTACCAGTCGGCTCAATGAGAGCAGATTCAATCGCCTGTCCCGCCGGATTAGTCGTCGCAGGC
>JAUXBO010000060.1 GCA_030619345.1 Candidatus Zixiibacteriota bacterium
CATTCGATTCCGGGCTCTGGAAAGATTTCAAAGAGGGGATGTCTTCTTTCCACCCCCCGGAATCAACCAAAAAGAATGATATCGAAGGAATAATGAGTCAGTTCAACAAGTATATGGATAGTCTGACTGCAATTCGCGATGGCAAGATGAACGAATTTGCCGGACGGCTCAACGAAGAACGCTACAATCGGCAGCAAGTTCAGCAGGCGGTAGCGTTGAATCTGGCTCGTATATCACCAACGGCCAGCCTCAATCTGGCGACTTCGGAATTGGCCGGCACCTCTATGGAACTTAAATCGCGCTACCGGGATAATGCCCTGTCATACCAAAAGAAGTACGCGGAGTTTATGCACGAAAAGACCGGTATGAATGTGGGCGGCAGAATGATTGTAATGAAGATGACTATCGACGGAGGGGAAAACGAGGAACCTCTGATAGACCCCACCGAGATTCCGGCCTTTGTCTTCACGCCTCCATCGATCACCGAATCCGTTCAGGCGGCTGCGGTTGATGCCGGTCTGCTGGCCCTCTTCAATTTGATATTTTTCGCCGGCGCATTTGTCGGGTTTAACCGCTACGATGCCCGTTAGGTGGACGGAAGGAAAATGACATGATAAAATTAGTGATACAAAAAGAACTTAGAGCGATACTGTTGAGTCCAAAATTCGCGGCCACTTTCGCTGTCTGTTCCTTGCTCCTCCTTCTGAGCGTTTTTATCGGCATCATGGAATACGAACAGTCGGTCGACCAATACAATACAGCCGTTTCGCTTTCTCAACAACGCATGGAGCGGCAAACGTCGTGGAATTCGTTAGCCGAGAAGATATATCGAGAACCAAGCCCGCTGAGTATTTTCGTTTCCGGGTTAAATTATGATATTGGTCGATGGAGCGAAGTGTCATCGCAAGCGTCGGTTAAACTAAAGCACAGCGCCTTCTCAGATGATCCGATCTTTGCAGTTTTTCGCATCGCCGATTTTGTTTTCATCATTCAGATTGTTTTATCGCTGTTTGCTATCCTATTCACCTACGACTCCATCAACGGTGAACGTGAGAATGGCACTTTACGTTTGGTCTTCTCCAATTCAATTCCACGTGCTCAATATATACTGGGCAAAGCGATCGGATCCTGGTTGGGGCTTGTATTGCCGGTATGTGTCCCGATCCTGTTGTCACTGTTGATTGTCCAACTCTTCTCAATCCCCCTCACAACTTCGGATTGGACCCGCTTGATTTTGTTGATCGTTCTCTCGCTTTTGTACATCACGCTCTTTGTTATGATCGGAGTGCTCATCTCGGCGCTAACAAAGCGTTCGAGCATATCATTCTTGTTCTCTCTCGTCATGTGGGTTGCCTTTGTACTGATTATTCCCCGGGCCGGTGTAATGGCGGCTGGAAGTTTTGTAGATGTTCCCAGTCTGGCCGAAGTGGAGGGCATTCGCGATGGCTACGCTAAAGACCTCTGGGCTCAGTACTATGATGAATCGGAAAAGAGATGGTTGGAGACTGAGTATATACAACGTGACGCCGCTTCACCCGAAGATGAAGAAGCAGCCGAAATGGAGATGTGGGCACGCATGAAACAGGAGGATTCAGCCAGAAAAGTTGTGCAACTGGAAATCGAAGATTACGAACGCAAATTAAAGAACGACTGGCAGAATATAAAACGGGTCCAGCAACGACTTGGGTTTACTATCTCTCGATTCTCTCCAGCTTCGGCATATCAATTGGCCGCCATGACACTTGCCGGAAGCGATATTGATCTGAAGGCAAGATATGAATCTTCCATCGCGGAATTCCGATCCCAGTTCAACGAATACACCGACCAGAAACAAGCTGAATCGGCCCAAATGGGCGGGATTATGATCGAATTCAATTCTGACACAGGTATGAAAATAGGAACCTCCCGTGATGACGCCGGTCTTGATCTAACCGATAAACCGCAATTTGTGCATCCCGAAACCGACGACGCTAAAATCGCCCAGGCCGTAGTCGTAGATTTTGGACTCCTGTCGATTCTCTGCCTGCTGAGTTTTGCAGCGGCGTTTGTTGCTTTCCTGCGTTACGATCTGAGGTGAGTTCGGCAGAACCGGAAATCACCCTCTATTGCCATCCCTACTTCTGGGTTCCCTACGTACTCATACAGGTAGCTTGAGTATGTCAGCAGGTTTGGATATCAAATGGAGGGATCTCGTCTGGAATATGAGGCCGGTTGTCAAAACGGGAAAAAATCTTTCCTGCGAAAGGTCGATATTCTAGGGGATGTGCCAATAGGGGGGCTCTATTCACACGGATCGTAGTCAAATGATGCCATTTAAACCAATTCCGGGCTTTTAATGAAAAAAATAGCGCGTAAAAGGGAACGAAAGCGTTGTATAAATTATTTAGGTTAGTTATTATTCCGGCTCAGTATTGTATTGTATCGTTGGGAGAGTTTATTATCGGTAATTGTATCCTTTCGATCTAATCACTCCTGTCCGAGGCAGGAGATTAATTTTACTAAGTGGAGGATTTCTACTATGCGAAGGACATTTATCACGGTGCTGCCCATCTTGATGGTAATGCTCCTGTGTTCGTGTGCGAGTGATGTAACGAAGACAACACTCATTCCGATGGAGGATTTCTTCAAGAATCCCCAGCAGGCCTATTTCCAGATTTCTCCTGATGGCAAGTATGTTTCCTTTACCAAGCCTTTTGAGCGACGGATGAACATTTTCGTGCAGGCTATTGGCTCAGAAGATGTCACCCGGGTTACTTCGGTTACCGATCGTGATATCTGGTCCTATTGGTGGAAGGGTGACAATCGCCTTCTGTACCTTCAGGACAACGCCGGTGATGAGAACTTCCATGTCTTTGGCGTGGATCCGGACGGTGAGAACTTGACCGATCTGACGCCGTTTGAAAAAGTCAAAGCTAATATCGTTGATGACATGCCGGACCACGATACCGACATCCTTGTATCAATGAACAAGAAAAACCCTGAGGTGTTCGATGTCTACCGACTAAACACCGTAACCGGCGAACTGACCTTAGTGGCCGAGAACCCCGGCAATATTTCGGGATGGATGACCGATCACGATTACAATGTCAGGGTCGCTATTCGGACCGATGGCGTCAGCAACACCATTTTGTATCGAGACGGTAGCAAAGGAAAATTCAAAGAGGTCATGACCATTGGTTTCGAGGATTCTTTTCAGCCAATTCTCTTTACGTTTGATAACAAACATGTCTATGCTCTGTCTAACCTGGGACGGGATCTTGAAGTAATCGTCAAGTATGACCTGGCCAATAATGTTGAGCTGGAGCTGCTGTATGAGCATCCGGAAGTCGATGTTTCCGGTCTTAGTTACTCCCGCAAACGTAAAGTGCTGACCGAGATTGGCTATGTCGATTGGAAGTACCAAAGGAAAGTTCTCGATCCCGAGATGGAAAAATACTACAAGATTTTGGAGGAACGGTTTCCCGGATATGAAACCTATCTTACCTTCAACAATCGTGACGAGAATGTCTTTATTGCTCGCACCATGAGCGACCGCTCGACCGGTTCTTATTATCTTTTTGATACTCGAACCAGTGAAATCACGAAACTGGCCGATAGAAATCCGTGGTTGCCGGAAGATCAGTTGGCCGAGATGAAACCGATATCCTACAAGTCGCGTGATGGTTTGACCATCCACGGGTATCTGACTGTTCCCAGGGGTGTTGATCCCAAGAACCTGCCAATAGTGGTTAACCCGCACGGCGGTCCCTGGAACAGAGATTCCTGGGGATTTCGTGGGGAGGTTCAGTTCCTGGCCAACCGCGGTTTTGCCGTATTCCAAATGAACTTCCGAGGCTCCACTGGTTATGGCAAGGCTTTCTGGCAAGCCTCGTTCAAGGAGTGGGGCAAAAAGATGCAGGACGATATAACCGATGGCGTAAATTGGCTTATCGATGAAGGGATCGCCGATCCGGACAGGATTGCCATTTATGGCGCAAGCTATGGTGGTTATGCGACTTTGGCCGGTCTTGCTTTTACACCTGATCTGTATGCCTGCGGTGTAGACTACGTTGGAGTTTCTAACTTGTTTACATTTTTGAACACAATACCGCCCTATTGGAAGTTGTACCTCGATATGATGCACGAAATGGTTGGCCACCCGGTCGAGGACAGTGTCCTGATGGTCGAAGCGTCGCCGGTGTTTCATGTGGACAGTATAAAGGTACCGGTGCTGGTGGCTCAGGGCGCCAACGATCCGAGAGTGAATATCGACGAATCTAATCAGATTGTTGAGGCTCTAGAAGCTCGCGGTATTGAGGTCGTCTATATGGTCAAGGAAAACGAGGGACATGGCTTCCAGAACGAGGAGAATAGGTTTGATTTCTATCGGGCTATGGAAGAATTCCTGACCAAGCAGTTGCTAACCAAAGAAGTTAAGTAAATCTGTTATTGAAGATAACATGACAGGCAGGTCGAAGCTGATTCAGCTTCGACCTGTTGCCTTAGAATACGGGAATACAAAAAGCGGGCCCAATATCACTCTTCCCAAACTCTTGTAAAATTTGCTTTGTGGTCAAAACACGCTACTTGTACATGGCGGAAATCGATGGGTCGTATTCGAATTGATCTCAGCAAGTTTCTGGTCGTAAAACAGTAATTATCCCTCCAATTTTTTTATAAACTTAATCTAAGATTTCTTGACTGATGAGTGTTTATTCTTTATCAATTGTCGCGGAAAACAGAATATTTTTTTGCCAATATTGGAGCCTTCTATGGCACGCGAAATAAATATCGATAATGATGGTAACATCATTTTAAAAATTAAGCTCAAACCGATTATTAAACTTTTGGCTGTAATTGCCTGTACTATTGGGGCCGGATATTTGCAGCTGGAGGGACAGACCGAAGCTTCCCGAATTTGCCTGATGATTTTTGTCGCTGCAGCCGGTCTTTGGGTTACCGAGGCTGTCCCGCCGTTCGCAACAGGGATTATGGTTATTGTTCTTTCGATTTATCTTCTCGGTCAGGTCGGTGGGCCGCTGGGATTGGAAAGCTCTGGAATTCAAAGCAGCTATCAGATATTTCTTAACCCTATGGCTTCACCGGTGATTGTCCTTTTCTTTGGTGGTTTTATTATGGCTCTTGCCGCCTCCAAACATGGTCTTGATGTCCGGCTGGCCAAGGCGTTTATCAAGCCTTTTGGGACTAAACCGAAAATGGTCCTGTTGGGGGTGATATTGATAACCGCCTTATTTTCGATGTTTATGTCTAATACCGCCACCACGGCTATGATGATTGCTATTTTGGGACCAGTTTTCAGTCATTTTGAAGGACGCGATCCATTCAAACGGGCTTTGGTGCTTTCGGTGCCGTTTGCAGCGAATATTGGCGGGATGGGAACTATAATAGGCACTCCGCCCAATGCGGTTGCGGCATCGGTTCTTGGAAAAATAGGGTATGAAATTTCATTTATCAAATGGATGGTAATTGGAGTGCCCATTGTGTTGGTACTGATTTTCATTCTCTGGGTTGTTCTGATCAAAGTGTTCAAGCCGAGGGAAGAGCGGTTTGAGATTCTATTCCCGGGTGAACTGAAATTAACCTGGGATCTGGTTATGGTTGTTATAACTTTTTGTGTAACCATTTTCCTGTGGTTGATGCAGCCAATTGTCAAAATCCCATCAGCTGTTGTTGCCCTTTTACCGATTATTGTATTTACCATGTTTGGCATTATTGATCGGGAAGACCTCAAGAAAATCGAATGGCATGTCCTGATTTTAATTGCCGGCGGTTTGACTTTGGGGGTTGCCATGAAATCTTCCGGCTTATCGGAAATAATTGTCTACTATTTTGCCAAAATCCCCCTCTCTGGTGCCTCTATGCTTGCCGTCATTGTCCTGTTTTCCTTGCTGTTATCAAATTTTATGAGCCATACTGCCGCCGCTAACTTGCTTATACCGATTGTTGTCTCAATGTCTTTTGTCAATCCGACCCTGAGTGCTCTGGGCGTTGCCCTGGCCTGTTCTCTGGCGATGAGTCTGCCGATATCAACCCCACCAAACGCTATTGCTTTTGCCACCCAGGCTATTACCACTAAAGAATTAGCTCGCTACGGGACACTCATTTCTCTGATCGGGATAATTGTCATGCTGGCTATGCTGTACTTAAACAAGACTGTTTTGGGGCTGATATGACGAACATACTATATGTGCTGCTCAAGAATAAATGGAAACTGCTGGAAGTTAATACAGTGACAAAAAAAGGGCAGGTCGAACTGACCTGCCCTCAGGCAATATATAATTTGTAAAGCAATTATGCGGAGGGGCGTGATTGTAACGCGTTGGCGCTTTCGTCAAGAATCATTTGCTTTTTCTCGGCCCGTCTTCGATCATCAACATTCAATATTGTTTTTCTAATGCGAATCGATTTAGGAGTGACTTCCACCAGTTCATCGCCTCTGATCCATTCCATTGCCTGCTCCAAAGTCATCTTGCGCGGGACATCGAGTTTGACTCCGATATCTTTTGTGGATGACCGATGGTTGGTCAAACTTTTTCGTTTGGTCGGATTGCAAGTCATATCCATATTTCTTGAGTTCTCGCCAACAATCTGACCGGTATAGATTCTTTCGGTCGGTTCAATAAAAACGACCGACCGTTCTTGAAGCCCCTCTATGGAATAGGCTGTGGCCGGACCAGTTTCCATACTGACAACCGAGCCTCTGCTTCTTGACAGGATATCTCCACGCCATGCTCCATAGCCATTAAAGCGCGAGGCCATGATACCAAGACCACGAGTGTCAGTCAAAAACTCCGACCGGTATCCGATTAGACCTCGGGTAGGAATTTCGAATTCCATACGAATAGTCTTTGTACCGGCGTTTTCAACTGTGTTCAACTCACCCTTTCGCTTGGCGAGTTTTTCAATGACGATCCCTTGATATTCTTCGGGAACGTCTATGATAAGCTGCTCTATCGGTTCTGTGACATTCCCTTTTTTGTCGACATGCGTGATTACTTCCGGGCGGGAGATACAGAACTCAAGTCCTTCACGACGCATCTCTTCAATCAGAATAGCCAAATGAAGTTCCCCACGTCCTGAGACTTTGACACCATCAGCACGTCCGAGATCTTCCATTCGAAGAGCTACATTCACGCGCAGTTCTCTTTCGAGCCGGTCCTTCAGTTGACGGAGCATGATGGCGGTGCCATCCTGTCCTGAAAAAGGTCCATTGTTCACCAGGAAAAACATTGAAAGGGTAGGTTCTTCAATCTCAAGAGGCTTTAATGCTTCGCTACTGTCTTCATTTTTGGAAAAAGTATCGCCAATACCAATTTCGGGAGGACCGGCAATCCAGACAATATCGCCGGCAGAAACTTCATTGGTTTCAACCCTGGTGAGGCCGCGAGTAATCCACATATGGACACCCTTTACTTTGGACGAAGAATCAAACGACCAATCTTTATCCTGAGATGACGGATCCTTCAGCTTGGTAACCATACGGGTGAATTCCTCACCTTTTCTTAGCGTACCGCGCAGAACCCGTCCACAACCAATTTGACCGATGTAATCATTCCAATCAAGAGAACTAACCTGCATCAGGAAATCGCCATCCTCGTTAACTTGCGGCGGAGGAACCTCGTCAATGATCGTCTGGAAGAGAGCGTCTATCCCTTTGTGCTCTTCTTTATCCAGATCATTTACAAACCAGCCGTCAAGGCCGGAACCATAGAGGACCGGGAAATGACTCTGTTCGTCGGTAGCCCCTAATTCAATAAAGAGGTCAAATGTCTTGTTCAGGGCATAGTCCGGGCGAGCGTTCGGACGGTCGACTTTGTTGATAATAACAATCGGGCGAAGTCCGAGTTTTAAGGCACGCATCAGTACATAACGAGTCTGGGGCATCGGCCCTTCGTTGGCATCAACTAACAGCAGAACCGAGTCAACCATAGAGAGCACCCGTTCTACTTCACCGGAGAAATCGGCATGACCGGGCGTATCAATTATATTTATCAGATAGTCATTCCATGATACGGTGCAGTGTTTCGATCGAATGGTTATACCGCGTTCACGTTCCAGCACATTGTTGTCCATGAGTCGTTCGGCAACTTCTTGGTTTTTGCGGAAAGTCTGTGTTGCTTTGAATACAGAATCTATAAGTGTTGTCTTGCCGTGATCGATATGGGCCACAATAGCGAGATTTCGGATACGAGCAATATCAGTCATTAGTCAATACACCTTCCGGGGGCAGAAACAGCTGCCAATTGCAAATTTCAAAAAACATCTACAGATTAAACTTTCAGGGAATAATCACGCAGAAAAAACCCGAACAGCTGTTTGGCTGTCCGGGAAGAATTATGAGCCCGACTATTATAGGGTTTTTTCTGATTTTGTCAATGAACATTTTTCTGATTGAAAAATGCCTGGATTTAACGGCTTTTGTGGGACAACCCTTTGCGCCACAGATAGAAAGCTCTCGATCTTGTTTGCCAAGGGGGATGGGACTGAAATTGAGCGGGGTGGACCTCACTCTCAGCAAAATTTTGTGGGCTTCCGGTTTCGAGTCCGGGTGCACTATACGATGATTAAGGGAAGTCGTTAGAAAATAGTAAGATAACGCAAGGAATAGATTGGGTCTAATTGGGTCCAGAGACGATTTCTCCATTTTTTATTACTGTGAAAATTGATCGTATGTTTTTGATATCGTCAATAGGGTTGTCATCAAGTATTACAAGATTGGCTTTTTTTCCAACAGTGACCGAGCCGTATGTATCATCTACTCCCAACCAAATTGCGGGATACAAAGTCGAGCCCCTCAGAACCTCTATTGCCTTAACACCATTCTGGCTAAGCAATTCCATTTCGTTATGCGTGAATCGGGGAATATAACTGTCCGCACCAATTAACATGCGAACTCCGTGTTTAGCGAGCTCATCGACGATCTGACGCCCGACTTCAAATAGAACTGCAAAGATGGGACCGAATTTCTCGGGCTCTTCATCATTGAACACCTCTGGTTTTTCCGAAAAGAAGCGAAATATATTCAGAGTAGGACATAAGAAAACCTGAGATTCTACCATTATGTCAGCCAATTTACCGAGCTTAGAAATCGAAATCGATTCCGCCCCCATGTCCATAAGTCTCTGTGTAAAGGCATTCTGAAGCTCAGGCGATTTACCCTTCAATTCATCATGTTCCATTTTCAGTTCATCCTTCAGCGCCGGATACCATAATGATTTGGCATGTTCAAAACATCGGATGCCTAAGCCAATACCCTTCGTAACGGTTATATCATGGAAGAAAGTGGGACCGGGATCGCATGTCACTGGTAATTTGAAATTGTCCGCATGATTAATGAGAGATTTAAGTACTTTATCTTCGAATTTGCCGAATACCTTGACGCAGGTTGCACCATCTTCCAGAAGTGATTCCACTATGTTCTGAGCATCTTGAGAAGACTTCACAGCTACTGTCCAGCCCGGCCAACGCTCATTCATTTCCTGACCTCTTAAAGGTGGCATTTCAAGCATGGGTCCGGCATAGAATATATCGGGACCTGCCGAAGGATTTCGCAATGATTTCTCCTTCAAGTTTCTCAGGATTTGTACTGGACCACCGAGATCCCGTATCTGCGTTACACCAAAACGAAGGAAATCGGACAATACTAACCTATCCAATTCGTCTATACAGAAGGGTCCTTCCATCTCGCACTCATCGAAAATCTCCTTTTGAACTTCTTCCGGTTGATTCCTGAGCGCAGATAGATGAGTATGACATTCGAAGAGACCGGGGATTACGAACTTGTCACGACACTCCAATTCCTGAATGCACTTGTCATCCGTATTGATGTTTTCACTGATTTCCTGAACAGACAGATCAGAAACCAAAATATCCAGTGGGGGAAGTACATCACCGGAAAAGGTATCTACTATCTTGACATTCTTTAAGGCGAGAGATTTATTCATTAGTCCCTATCCAGTTCGTGTTCTCCGAATTCTGAATCAATCTGAATGGTAATTAATATATGCAATACTATATCTGTACTTCAATAGAAAAACCTCCCAATGGGAGGCTTACATTCATAGCGTGCCCCGACCTCACTCTCCCCAGACTTCTGTGGAATTCGACTATGAAGTCGATATGCTTTACAGGTTGCCGTCACAAGCATCTTCGAGGCTTCAAGGTAGTCTGTGGGAGGACATTCCTTTGTTCTCCCACAGTCTA